>DASQCU010000131.1:0-4539 GCA_035634575.1 Beijerinckia sp. | reverse complement strand
CATTCTTCTCCTTTCCACCGCCCTCGTCCTCATTGCGCTCGCCATCGCCTATTTTTGGCAGGCTTCGCGCGCGCGTGAAGCCGACGAGATTTGCGAGCGCGTTCGTGATCGCATCGATACCGCGCTTAGCCGGGGGCGATGCGGCCTGTGGGACTGGGATCTGGCGCGCGGGCGCATCTATTGGTCGGATTCCATGTACGAGATCCTCGGCATGGTCCGGCAAGCACAATTCATGTCCTTCGGCGATATTAACGCGCTGGTGCATCCCCAGGACGGCGATCTCGCGGTGATCGCCGAAATGCTGGCCGGATCGCAAACCGACTCGATCGATCATGCGTTCCGCATGCAAAATATCAAGGGCGAGTGGGTCTGGCTTCGGGCGCGGGCCGAACTCGTGCCCGGCCACCTTGGCGAGACGCCGCGTCTTGTCGGGATCGCCGTCGATATTACCGAGCAAAAGGCGCTGGCCGAGCGCACCGCCACGGCGGACATGCGCTTGCGCGATGCCATCGAAACCGTGTCGGAAGCCTTCGTCCTGTGGGATGCCGAGAACCGGCTCGTGATGTGCAATTCGAAGTTCCAGCGTTTCCACAATCTGGCAAACGAGTCCATTCTTGCCGGCACGCCCTATATGCAGGTCATGGCAAAAGGGACGCCGCCGATCATCCAATCCGAGATCGCGCTCGGCGAGCGGCCGCAGGCGGGCGCGCGCACTTATGAGGCCCGCCTTGGCGATGGCCGCTGGTTGCAGATCAACGAGCGGCGCACCAAGGATGGCGGCTATGTCTCGGTTGGCACCGATATTACCGCGCTCAAACGGCACGAAGAGCAATTGATGGATTCCGAGCGCCGCCTCATGGCGACCGTTGCGGATCTGCGCAAGTCGCGCCAGACGCTTGAATTGCAGGCGCAACAGCTCGCCGATCTTGCCGAGAAATATCTTGAGCAAAAGGCCGAAGCCGAGACCGCGAACCGCGCGAAGTCGGAATTCCTCGCCAATATGAGCCATGAATTGCGTACGCCCCTGAACGCGATCATCGGCTTCTCCGAACTGATGCAGCAGGAGACCTTCGGTCCCCTGGGCTCGCCGCGTTACGTCGATTATTGCAGCGATATTCGCGACAGCGGTCAATATCTGCTGGGCGTCATCTCCGACGTTCTCGACATGTCTCGGCTTGAGGCCGGCCGCGTCCGTCTCGACAAAAGCGAGTTCGAGATCGATGCAGCAGTCGGTGCGGCGGTGGCTTCAATCGAGGCGACCGCACAGGAAAAGGAGATCACCGTCGTCGCCGAAACCTTGCCGCAGACCCGCATCCACGCAGATCGCACCGCAATCGAGAAAATCCTGACGATCCTTCTGCGCAATGCCGTCAAATTCACACCGGCGCAAGGCCGCGTGACTGTGCGTACGCGCATGGTGCAAGGCGCCTTGAATATTTACGTCGAAGATACCGGCATGGGCATTGCGCCAGCGCCCCTTTCACGGCTCGGGCGGCCATTCGAACAATTGGATGGAACCGCACTCGCCAATGGCATGAAAGGGTCCGGCCTTGGCCTTGCGATTGCCCGTTCCCTCGTCGATCTGCATGGCGGCTCGATGCGGATCCGTTCCTCGGTTGGCTCCGGCACGATCGTGCTCGTCCATATTCCCGAGCCACGCGATGTTCCGCGCCAGAAGATCCTGCTTGCCGCAGCAGCACCCAGACGGCTCAATCGTCCGGCCGCGCGCGCGGCCTTAGTCGGACGTTAAAATCATATTGAAAATTCTGCGCACGCCAATGCGCGCTTCATGGAGTTCGCGCTCAAGCACGCTGAAGCTCGGGACATCGGCGATTTTGGCGAGGCGGCGATTCACCGCTTCGCTCGCCGTATGAGGATCCTTCCCTGAATCGAGGGTAAGGCGCAACATCTGCGTGACATTGGTATAGAGGCGATGCGCCTGCATCAATCGGCGCGCATCCTCGCCGTCGAGGACACCAAGGCGCGCCGCATTCTCAAGCATGGCGAGGGTCGCCACCGCGATCATATCGGGTTGTGCATGTGCATGTTGAAGCACGAGATATTGCGCCAGAAACTCAATATCCATCAATCCGCCCGCGACGAGCTTCAGATCCCAAGGATCTTTTTCACCCTTCACTTTTGCCACGAGGCTTCGCATCGCAAAGACATCGCGCCGCAAGGTTTTTCCGCGCGGCTGCTGAATAAGAGTACAGATCGCCGCGCGCGCACGATCCGCAAGCGACGCGTCCCCCGCAACGACCCGCGCGCGCGTCAGCGCCATGTGCTCCCAGGTTTCCGCCTCATTGCTTTGGTACTCGATAAATCCCTTGAATTGCGTCGCGACCGGACCTTTGCGGCCCGACGGACGCAACCGCATATCGACCTCATAAAGCCGTCCCCGCCGCGTCGCCACGGTCAAAGCCGAGACCAGGCGTTGAGCAATGCGCGTATAATATTGCACGGCATGGAGTGAACGCGCGCCATCCGATTGCGGCGCTTGCGGATCGAAATCATAGATCAGAATGAGGTCGAGATCGGAAGCCGCCGTCATCTCGCGCGAGCCGAGCTTTCCGAGCCCGAGAACAATTGCACTGCCGCCCGGCACGCGTCCGTGTTCCCTGGCGAAAGCTTCTTCAACATGCGCGAAGGAAGCTTCGACGAGACAAGCCGCCAGCGCTGAATAGGCCTCCCCCGCGCTCGCAGGTTCGATCATCCCCGAGAACAGCCGCAGACCGATCCGGAACAATTCTTCCTGAGCGAATTCGCGCGTACTATCGAGAAATTCCTCCGTGCTCTTTCTTGTTGCGAGAAAAGCTTCGGCGCGCTGGCGGAAACTCTGCTCATCTATTGAAGCATTCAGAGCATTGCCGTCGATCGTCGCATCGAGCACATGCGGCGTGCGCATCACAAGACGCGCCAGACGCGGTGCCCCGCCCAGGATATCGGCGAACAGGCCGCAAAGCCGGCGATGCGATTTCAGGATCGAGAGGAGTTCGACCGCCGCAGGCATACGAGCCAGCGCCGAATCGAAAGCGGCAAGCGCTGCGTCAGGATCGCCCGAGCCCGCGAAAGCCTCGATGAGTCTAGGCACAAGCTCGGTCAAAACCTCCCGCGCACGGGAGCTGCGGAGTCCCGCATGATGGCCGAAATGCCAGCCGCGCACGATCTCGACAACAAGGGAAGGCTTCTTGAAGCCGAGCTTGATCAGGGTCTCGATCGTCTCCGGGTCGTCGCCGACACCGGTAAAGACGAGACTGCCGATCGCGGCATCAAGGCCCGGCGCATGTTCGAACAGAAGCGCATAATGAAACGAAACGAGATGCAGATGGTGCATCAGCTCGATGGCGAAACGCCTTTCCCCGGCATAGCCGCAAAAACGCGCGAAAGAACGCAGCGCTGTCATGCCGGTTGGCAAGCGTTGCGTCTGCTCGTCGGCAATCATCTGCAGTCGATGTTCGATCCGGCGCAGGAAACAATAGGCCTTGCGCAAATCGGTTACGGCCGCGCGGGTCACCCAGCCGTCGTGGCCTAATTCTTCAAGCATTTCCAGCGTGCGCCTGCCGCGCAAGCGCGGGCGCTTGCCGCCAAAGACCAATTGCTGGGTCTGCACGAAGAATTCGATCTCGCGAATACCGCCGCGCCCGAGCTTGATATCATGACCTGCAATCGTCACTTCCGCGTGGCCGCGCAGATCGTGGATCTGCCGTTTCATGGCATGAATATCGGCAATCGCCGCATAGTCGAAATATTTGCGCCAGATGAAAGCTGCGAGCGTTTCAAGAAACCTCGTGCCAAGCGCGATGTCCCCTGCGGCGGGGCGCGCCTTGATGAGAGCCGCGCGCTCCCAGTTCTGGCCAAGGATCTCGTAATAGGCATAGGCTGTGGGCAACGAGATCGCGACCGCCGTGGAGCCGGGGTCGGGCCTGAGCCTCAGATCGACGCGGAGCACATAGCCATCATGCGTGCGCTCCTGCAAAAGCTTGACGAGCTGCCGCGTCAGCCGCACGAATAGCGGCGCCGGTTCGACCTTCTCGGCAAGCGCCGGGCAAGCAGGATCGAACAGAACGACGAGATCGACATCGCTCGAATAATTGAGCTCGTTCGCGCCGAGTTTGCCAAGCGCGAGAACGACGAGACCACAGCCGGTCTCGGGCTTGCTGCGATCTTCGAGCTTCATCCGTCCGGCATCGTGAATTTCGCGCAAGACGAAGCGCAACGCGCAACCAATGAAGACATCGGCGGCTTGCGACAGCGCCTGCGTGACTTCAACAATATCCCAAACGCCGCCAAGATCAGCGAGCGCGATCAACAGCGCCGTCTCCTGTTTGGCGCGGCGCAAGGCGCGCATGATGGCGGCTTCAGAGGAGGCTTCATCACAGATGGCCATCAGCTGCGCAAGGCAGTCCGCGAGGCTCTGCTCGGGTGACGCGTTGAGCAGTTTGGCGAGCCGCGCCGGATCGGCGGTCACGAGACGCCATAGAAAAGGCGAGTGATCCGCAAGAGCAAGCAGAAGCGCACGCACGGGACCATGCCCGGCAA
>DASQCU010000130.1:0-2330 GCA_035634575.1 Beijerinckia sp. | reverse complement strand
CATTCCGATTGGCGAAGCCGAGGCGATCGCGCAAAGATCGCCCAGTCTCAATTCGATCCAGATCGTTCGAGGGGTTTTTGGCGGAGCCTCGCCACGGCCCGCCGCGAATTTCGAATCGCTCGCCGTCAGCACACGCCTCGTCGCACGAAAAAGCCTCAGTGTAGATCTTGTCAGTGATTTGACGCGGCTCCTCCTCACCGCGCGTCCAACTCTCGCCGCCAACGTCCCGGTCGCAAACCGCATTGAAGCGCCCGACACAGAGAAGGGCGCCACCTGGCCCGTCCATCCCGGGACACTCGCCTATCTCGACGATGATGAGAAAAGCTTTTTCGAAAAATATGGCGACTTCATCTACATAGGCGCGATGTTCTTCAGCCTCATCGGCACTGGCGCCGCGGCCGTTTTCAGCCAGCTTAAACGTCGCATGAACGAGCATCTCGACGCCGATTTGCAGCGTATCGTCGATCTCGTCAAAGCCGCCCGTGAAGCGCAAGGGCCGGAAGCCCTCGACGCCGTGGCGATGGAAGCGGATGAACTTCTTGCCCGGATGCTCGCGCCTGCTTCGGTTCATGCCATGGGCGCAAGCCGCATCGGGGCCTTCGGCCTTGCCTTCGATCAGGTCCGCTATGTCATTGCCGAGCGCCAGCAATATTGGCAAATGGTGCCGCGCCCGGCTGCCTATCCGCCGCGTCTTGTCGGCGAATAGGAGGATTTATATCAAACGTCGCAAAGGGCGACGTTCATGACCTTTGGTTCTTATTCAGGCCGCCGCAGAGACACTCGCCGTGGCCGCCTTGGCCTCACGTCGGCGCGCATGCAGGATCCATTCGGTATAGCCGTTTGGCTGTTCGCGTCCCTTGAAGACAAGATCGCAAGCCGCGTTGAAGGCCGGTCCATCGAAGCTTGGCGCCATCGCGCGATGAAGCGGATCGCCGGCGTTCTGTTGATCGACGACAGCCGCCATGCGTTTCAGGGTTTCGAGAACCTGGGCTTCGCTGATCACCTCATGGCGCAGCCAGTTGGCGATATGCTGGCTCGAAATGCGGAGCGTCGCGCGATCTTCCATGAGACCTATATTGTGCAGGTCGGGCACTTTCGAACAGCCAATGCCCTGGTCGATCCAGCGCACGACATAGCCGAGAATGCCTTGTGCATTATTGTCGAGTTCCTGTTGCACGTCTTCGGCCGAGAAATTCGACTTGGCGAGCGGGATCGTCAGAATATCGCGCAAGGAGGCGCGCGGTCGATCTGCGATTTCACGTTGGCGCGCCGCGACATCCACCTGATGATAGTGCAAGGCATGCAAGGTTGCGGCGGTGGGTGAAGGAACCCAGGCCGTATTGGCGCCTGCATTGGGATGCGCGATCTTTTGCGCGAGCATGTCGGCCATCATGTCTGGCGCAGCCCACATGCCCTTGCCGATCTGGGCGCGGCCGGGAAGCCCGCTCAGGAGACCGATATCGACGTTTGAATCCTCATAGGCCTTGATCCAGCTCGTCCCCTTGATGTCGTTCTTGCGCACCATTGGCCCGGCTTCCATCGAAGTATGGATTTCATCGCCGGTGCGGTCGAGAAAGCCGGTATTGATGAAGACAACGCGCTGCGCGGCAGCCTGAATCGCCGCCATGAGATTGACGGTGGTGCGCCGTTCCTCGTCCATGATGCCGATCTTGGCCGTATAAGGCGGCAAGCCAAGCACGGTTTCGATACGGCCGAAAAGTTCATTTGCGAAGGCGACTTCTTCAGGCCCGTGCATTTTCGGCTTGACGACATAGACCGAGCCGGTGCGGCTGTTATTCAGTTCGTACCCGCCGTAAAGATCGTGACGCGCGATGAGGAGCGTCACGAGGCCATCGAGAAGATTTTCGGGAATTGGCCTGCCCGCGCTGTCTTGAACGGCATCGGTGAAAATGTGGTGTCCGACATTGCGCACCAGCATCAGGGCGCGCCCATGCAACCGCAATTCCCCGCCTTCCGGTTTTGTGTAGATGCGATCCGGATTGAGGCTGCGTGTGAGCGGACTGCCACCTTTGATGAAGGTTTCGCTCAGCGTTCCTTGCATCAGGCCGAGCCAATTGCGGTAGATTGCAACCTTGTCGCTGGCATCGACGGCGGCAACGCTATCCTCCATGTCCATGATCGTGGAGATGGCCGATTCGAGCACAATATCCGCGATACCCGCCGCATCGGTGCGGCCAATCGGATGATTGCGATCGATCTCGAGCTCGATATGAAGATTATGGTTGCGCAATAAAATTGCTAAAAGCGCATTGGCATCGCCGCGATAGCCCACGAATTGCTCTGGATAGGCAAGACCAACGCGTGCGCCA
>DASQCU010000129.1:0-6029 GCA_035634575.1 Beijerinckia sp. | reverse complement strand
CCCAGAGGGCGTTCAACGTGCGCACGACCGTTAGCTTATCGACCGTCTGGAGAAAACAACGCAGTCGCTTGCCCTTGGACCCGCCGTTACGCGCGTAGGTCGGGTCGTCGATATCGATGTTAAGTTCTTGGGCGAAGAACGCAGCAAACGTTCGGTCGGAAAAATTAAGGACGTAGCCGCCGCCCATCTCAAAGATATCGTCGAGAAACATCATGTCGATCGGACGAATATTGGTCATCGGTTTCGTGTGGCGATTGGATTATCTTGACAAATCATTGATTATGATATCGTGACAGCTTAGCCATCGCAATGACCCGCGATGGTAAGGTCCACTTTCTCAAGACTATTTCCACCTAATTCCACCTGATGATGTCCGACGAGGGTCAAACACGAGCACGGCTGACAATTTTGGAGGCTCAGCCTCGGCTTCGAACAACACCTCCGAACGTGCCAACGCATTTGCGTAAAGGTTGATCGTGCCGGAAACTGCGTTACAAGTTGGATCGGCCCACTTCCTGCTTCGCTCGAACCATGACCGACAAGGATGCCATTCTGGCTGCGAATGCGGCCTATTATTATGCGTTCCAGGCTTCCGATTTCGCCAAGATGAGCAATATCTGGGCGGAGGATGATGTTTCGTGCATTCATCCCGGATGGCCGGTTCTGATCGGCCGGCAAGCCATTCTCGACTCCTACCGCGATATTCTGCGCAATCCGATCCAAGAAAAGATCGAGCATCGCAGCGACACGGCCCTGATCTCAGGCAATGAAGGGCGAGTCTTTTGTGTCGAGATCGTCGGCGGAATGCCGCTGGCCGTCACCAATTGCTTCCGGCGCGTCGATGGCGTGTGGCGGATGATCCACCATCAGGCAAGCCCCATCGCGGTGCAGGTCGAGGAGACGCCTCCGCCCACATCCCGGCTTAACTGACCTAATCTCACCCATAATGCATGGCGAGCCAGATCGTCGGCTGATCCTTGTCCGTCCATTCGACGCGGTGCTTTTTGTGCGCCGGGATCACCACATGATCGCCCTTGCGCAAGATCCGTGGGCGCGCCTCGCCTTCGAACAGGAGCCCCGCCGACCCTTCCAAGACAACAACCCATTCGGCTGATGGCTGATCGTACCAGAAGCCTGGCGGGCTGGCCTGCCCCGTTGAGACGATCCGCTCGATCTTCAAATCGGCGGCCGCGACAAGTTCGGTGAATTGCTCTGCGTCTGAACCACCCGGCAAATTTTCGAAAAGATTGCAATGGGCTTCGGTCATGCGCTCGGAAGTTCAAACCTGTGCGTCGGCATCGCGCCTCAACACGAGACCACGCTTCTCGAAGAAATTATCATGGAGAAGCATCCCCACGAGCATCATCGCGGTGAAGACGAAGATCGGAACGACCCCCAGCGAGAGCGAAGCAACGGCTGGCCCGGGGCAAAATCCCCCCATGCCCCAGCCAATGCCGAAGATCGCCGAGCCGAGAATGAGCGGCCTGTCGATAACTGTCTTTTTCGGCAGATGAAAAGCCACATCGAGAACCGGGCGCCGCATCCGCCGGGCAAACAAGGTGCCGAGCGTCGAGACCAGAACCGCGCCCGCCAGGACGAAGGCGAGGCTTGGATCGAAGGCCCCGAAAATATCGAGAAAGCCGCGCACGCGGGTGGGATCGAGCATTCCCGAAAGCGAAAGCCCGAAGCCGAAGATCGCCCCGCAGACAAGAGCGGAAAGGGTTCGGAAGATTACGCTCATGCCACACCCAATGCGTTCATGATCGCGACCGTGGCAATGCCAGCGGCAAGAAAGCTCACGACCGCCACAAGCGATCGCGGCGAGAAACGCGCAAGGCCGCAAACGCCATGCCCGCTGGTACAGCCCGAGCCGAGCCTTGTGCCGAAACCAACGAGAAGCCCCGCGAGCGCGAGGACGCCAAGCGAGCCTTCAATCCGCACGAGCGGCCATCCGCCAAAGGCAACCCGGTAGAGGATTGGCCCGAGCATCAAACCGGCGACAAAGGCGAGGTTGCGCAAAAGATTTTCATCGAGACGTCGGAGCGCACCGCTGACAATCCCGCTCACGCCCGCAATGCGGCCATCGAGACTGAGGAACAGTGCGGCGGAAAGGCCGATCAATGCCCCGCCAGCCAGGGATTGCGGCCAAGTGTCAGGAATCATCACGCATCCTCCCTCCCGCAAACTATATGCACGATAGATTAAGATCAGCGGCCGGTTTTGGAAACCCGTTTCATGCCATCCTTTTGCCCACGACAATGGATTGCGGCGGCTCGATCTCGCCCGAGCGTAGCTTCACCACGCGGTCGCATTTGGCGGCAAGGCCCGGATCATGTGTCACGAGGACGAGGGTCGCGCCGCGATCGCGCCTCAGCGCGAACATAAGCTCGATAATGCTTTGCCCCGTCGCCCCATCGAGATTGCCGGTTGGCTCGTCGGCAACGAGGATCGCGGGGTTCGGCGCCAGCGCGCGGGCGAGCGCGACGCGCTGCTGTTCGCCGCCCGATAATTGGGCGGGGTAATGCGTCTGCCGATCGGCCAAGCCCACAGCTTCGAGTTCCGCGGCCGCACGGGAGAACGCCTGGGCGTTGCCTGCCAATTCGAGCGGTATGGCGACATTCTCCAGAGCCGTCATGGTCGGGATCAAGTGAAAGGACTGGAAAACAATGCCAATTCGGGCACCGCGAAAGCGGGCGAGCGCGTCTTCGTCCATTCCGCCCAAGGCCGCGCCATCGACCTTGATCCTGCCCCGGTCCGGCCGCTCCAGCCCAGCCATCGCCATCAAAAGCGTGGATTTGCCCGACCCCGAGGGGCCGACCAGCCCGACCGTTTCGCCGCGCCCTATATTTAACGTTATTCCCTTGAGAATATGGACACGCGCCGCGCCGCGTCCCAGGCTCAAATGAACATCATCGAGTTCAATTGCCGGATCATCCATCAATGTCACCTGAACGCCACCTTCTATGCCGCCGGAAAGGGCTCATCGCGGCTGCATATGGGGATCGCCGCCGCTTCCTCCAATCCGGTGCTCTGCTCATGCTGGCGGCAATGTTGCCGCTCGGACGCGCGACCGGGGCTTTGGCGGCACGTCCACTGAAAATCATCGCCTTCGGCGATAGTCTGACCGCCGGCTACATGCTCCCGGCGAGCGCGGCCTTTCCCGCCGTTCTGGAAAAGGCGCTTTGGGCGGACGGCCATGATGTTGCAATCGTCAATGCGGGCGTCTCGGGCGACACGGCCTCAGGCGGGCTCGACCGGCTCGATTGGACGCTAGCCGGTGGCGCCGATGGACTCATCCTGGAGCTTGGCGCCAATGACATGCTGCGCGGCACAGATCCAAATGTGACCAAAGCCGCGCTCGACACCATGTTG
The DNA here is from genome assembly GCA_035634575.1 of Beijerinckia sp. Taxonomy (GTDB): domain Bacteria; phylum Pseudomonadota; class Alphaproteobacteria; order Rhizobiales; family Beijerinckiaceae; genus Beijerinckia. Next base: position 2,657 of record DASQCU010000129.1, on the reverse strand, counting down.
AGCCAGCTCAAAGCCCGTGACATCAAGGTCCTGCTCGCCGGCATGAAGGCGAGCCCAAGCCTCGGCAAGAATTATCAGACGGCCTTCGATGCCATTTATCCGGCGCTGGCGCAAAAATATGATGTGCCGCTCTACCCCTTCTTTCTCGATGGCGTTGCGGGCGACCCAAGCCTGAAGCTTGGCGATGGAATGCACCCGAACCAGGCAGGCGTCGAGCGGATCGTCAAAGGCATTTTGCCGCTGGTTGAAGCATTCCTGAACGGATTAAGCTGACAAAGTATTAGATTAGTGCCTCACTCGAAAATTCATCTTGGTTCGCTTCGTTATCTTTGGTTCGGTTAGTGCAAAGCACTGGAGCAGCAAGCACCACTCATTTTTTACCTTGGTCAAACAAATCGCCCTGCGAAGCAGGTGACGACGCCACAAACTTGATGGTCTTGAGAATCTTATAGGATGGCCGTCCCGGTCTTCCATTTTTGTCTCTGGGCGTCGTAATCTCAAGCTGGACTTGGTACGCATCATCGACCATAGCGCCACCTCGCTCTATTGCGTGTTGAGCAATATTGGTCTGTGAAATGTCTGCGTATATATGCTCGTTCCCGTACTTAAAACGCCACTTGTCTGCCGCCTCGTCATAGACTGGAGAATACGGGCTCAGCCACGCTGTCGTAACTTCTATTTCTGGGATTTCGTCATCAACTTCCTGCAAAGTATTGTTGCAAGATGCTATGATAGCTTCGGTTTCGTCCGGCGAGATGGTGTCAAACACATCTCCCCCTTCACCTAAGCTAATAGTTTCAAACCCATCCTGCCCTATTGGTGTAAAAGCATCGCGGGTTGCCTTCAATGCCTTTGGATTGCTAGATAGATTAAAAATTCTTCTGTCCACGATGACCATATTATTATCGCCTTCGACCTTGACCTGGACGGTCCCATACTCGGACTTATCGAGAATCTCTGTACTTTCAATTTTTCGGCCCTTCTTCCATTTTAAAAATCCAAGAAATGAAAGCCCTAGAGACGAACTAGATTTTATTAACCCTATCCATTCAAGAACATCTTTAGCAGTCTTTACTTCTACCATCCCCAAAATTAATTGTAGTTGAGTATATACGCTGATAACTGCTTCGAAATTTATATTAAAACATTTGTGTTCAAAGTCGGATGTGACTAAAACGTTTGCAGTCGATTTTTTTCCATTAAACTCGAAATTACTTTCTCTAACCAGCCTTCCAAAAGCGAGCAAGGCGGGCGCCAGCGCCTCGACATCAATTGAGTGATCGTCCGCGTTCATAGCGCCACTATAAGAAACCGAAAACGCATGGCGGCTCATCTCACGCCCCTCGGACCGTTGCACCATCTTCCATTCCCCAAGACATCAAATGGGACAAGGATAGCACCGGGCAACGGAATGTAGATAATTGTGAGTCTTCATTCTGCCTCAAATTTCAAATTGAGACGCTTTGTGGAGGGAGCCCATTGGTAGCCGTGAGGAGCAACCTATGGTATTAGGTTGCCTGGAAATTCGCCGCCAACACTTTTGGCCCGCGCATTTCTTGCCGCGGCGCCCATTTTCAGGAGGGTCAATGCCCCGTTTATTCACGGGCCTCGAGATCCCCTCCGATCTCGCCAGCGAACTCGCCCTCCTGCGCGGCGGCCTTTTCGGCGCGCGCTGGATCGATGCCGAAAATTATCACATCACCTTGCGTTTCATCGGCGATATAGACGACGCGACCGCGCATGACGTCTATACGACCCTGGAACGGATCAAGCGCTCGTCATTCACCGTGACGCTGGAAGGCTTGAGCTCTTTCGGCGGAGGCAAGCCCAGGGCAATCGTTGCCAAGGCGAGACCCGCCTCGGCTCTGGTCGAGCTACAAGCCGAACAGGAGCGCCTGATGCGCCGGATCGGCATTGCCCCTGAGCCGCGCAAGTTTACGCCGCATGTCACCCTGGCGCGGCTGCGCGCGGCCTCGGCCCTGGCAGTCGCGGACTATCTCTCCGCGCGCGGTTATTTTCTTTCCCGCCAATTCGAGGCGCGGCGTTTCGTCCTGTTTTCCTCGCGCGCTTCGACCGGCGGCGGCCCTTATGTGGTCGAAGCCGCTTATCCGCTGGCTTGACCAATTCAACCAACGGTCCCAGCCCTGCGCCGGTGCAGAACCATCGGCAATCCGCCTTCGGGGCGCAGCGTAATGTGCTGCACCGGTTTCACCACCTGCCCGCGTTTCAGCTCCATCGTAAAGGCGCGCATGATATGGGCGAGGACGATTGTGGCTTCCTGCAGCGAGAAGGAAGCGCCGATGCAGATGCGCGGTCCGGCGCCAAAGGGCAGATAAGCGAAACGATCGATCTTCTCCCGGTTGCCCGGCAAAAAACGGCTCGGATCAAAAGCATCCGGATCTTCCCACAAAAGACGGTGGCGGTGCAAAACCCATTGCGACACCATCACCAATGTGCCTTTGCGAATCCGCCTGCCCGCGAGATCATCGGGGCCGAGCGCCTCGCGGCTCATGCTGGCAACAGGCGGATAGAGCCGCATCGCCTCCTCGATCACCGCCTTCGTCTCGACGAGCCCCTCGGCATAGGATTCGACTGGACCGCGCAGAACGCGATCGGCTTCCAGAGCGAGTCTTTCCCGCCATTCATCCGAAAGAGAC
>DASQCU010000128.1:0-1972 GCA_035634575.1 Beijerinckia sp. | reverse complement strand
GATCAAGCTTGGGTTGATCGAGCCAACCCGTTCGCGCGCCGGCAGAAAATTGCGGAGCCGCCGCAACCCGCCGTTCTTCCTCGCCAGTGAAGCGGCGAGCAACCTGGCCCGTCTGAAGAAAAGCTGGCACCACAAGATTGTCGTCTTGATCCGCCGGAACCGATTTGTTCGATCCTCTGTCGGCACTGTCAAGAAGACTGGCTTCAGACACGGCCCCGACCCGGTCAGAACGGCGAATGCGCTTGATTTCAACCACGAAAGGCTTGATCGGACGTTTCATATATTTTCCAGATGAGGGAAAGCCGCACGAGATTTGAGCTTGCAGGAAGATGGCTTGCGACCCGCAACCTCTCTCGGAGAAATGCTTTCTTGCCGAATTCAGGTTGCTTGCGCTTTAAGACTCACGCGTCGATTGTCAATTCTTTCTTCGTTTCCGAACGCATTCTGATCCGCAACAAACCGCGCCCTCCGATCGGCCGCTCCTTCGCGCCAGCCAAAAAGACCAGCGCGCGAAGGACCACCGCCTTGCGCGAGAACTCAAGAAGGCTGAATCGCCTTTACGGAAATAAACTATCACATTCATGCTCGGTGCATCGTGAAATATTTTCGATTTGATCGAAATCCAAAAGAGACTCGGTCCGCTGCCAAAACTGGCGCTCAAGGCTGACGTAATGCCAAGTGTCACGGTCATCCTTGATGACGGTTGTATAAAGCCGAAGCAGTCAGTTTTTACGCCTTCACAAAACTTTGACCCAGGAGATCCTCTCGCTTCGCACCATGATCGGAAGGCGTGAAATCCATCTGATCGATTCGCTCGCCGCGCTTGGCAATCTTATCGGCGGACGTGGCAATTGCTGTGACATCCTCCTGCGCCTGCCGGAAATGGGCGTCGAGCTTGCCGACCCTTTGGCGCAATCGCACCACATCCTCGACAAGGCGGCGTACTTCATCCTGGATGACATGCGCCTGCTCGCGCACCCGCGCGTCGCGTACAATCGCCTGCATCACCTGAATTGCCATCATGAGCAGCGAAGGCGAAACGATGATGATGCGGCTTTTATGCGCCTTCTGGACGATATCCTCAAAAGATTCGTTAAGATCCGCGTAAAGCGATTCCGAGGGCACGAAGAGGACGGCAATATCCTGCGTTTCGCCTGGGAGAAAATAGCGTTCGGCAATATCGCGAATATGTTTGCCGACATCGCCGCGCACCCTGGCCGCCGCCTGCCTTTGCGCCTCATCGGTCTCGGCCGCCTTGAGACCGGCAAATGATTCGAGCGGGAATTTCGCGTCGATCACCATCACCCTTTCATCTCCGAGCAGGCGGATGATGCAATCGGGGCGGGTCTTGTTGGATAAAGTGTACTGAAACGCATAGGCCGAGGGGGGCAGGCAATCACGGATGATGGCTTCCATCCGGCCTTGCCCGAAAGCACCGCGCGCTTGTTTATTGGAGAGAATATCTTTCAGCCCCACGACTTCCTGGGTGAGACCGGTCAGCCGTGCCTGCGCAGCGTCGATCACAGCCAGTCTTTCGTTCAATCTCGAAAGATGTTCACCAGCGCTTTTCGAGGAGGCTTCGAGCCCCTGGCCGAGATTCGTGCCGACCGCATCGAGACGTTCCGAGACGAGCCTGGCCAGATCAGCCTGGCGCGATCCCAAGACCTCGGCGACTCCGCGCATCCGCCCGCCAAGTTCGGCGCTTTGGCGCGCGACTTCAGCCATTGTGCGCTCCATGAGCCGCTGTCGCTCGGCCATCTCCAGTGCCTCCGCCTGCCGTTCGCGCCGGGCTTTTGCCAGGGAAATCGACATGGCAACCAGCAAGCCTAAGGCCAGCAAAAGGCTCGCCAGGAGAATCTGAGAGGCAAAGATCGGCGTGCCGCCGAGCATGATAAGAACGTGCTCCATGCCACGTCCTTACCTGATTCGCTTGACGATGTGAACGAACAAAGAACATTTAAATCGCTTCGTT
>DASQCU010000127.1:0-2535 GCA_035634575.1 Beijerinckia sp. | reverse complement strand
GGTGCAATATTGTTCAATTGCTCTAGGGTGAGATCGGCGCCGGCTTCGCTTGAGGCGGCCTTGGAGAGGCCTTCACGCACAATCTTGGTATTATGGGCGATTCGATCCGGCTCGTTGTGGAACGCAGTCGCGACAGTCTTCAGCACCGTGACGAATGCGGGCCTTCCATATTGCTCGACCTTGGGAAAATAGGTGCCGCCCCAGAAGGGTTCGCCAGTGGGGGTGAGGAACATGGTCAGCGGCCAGCCGCCGCGTTCGCCGAAAGCTTGCAGCGAGGACATATAGATATGATCAATATCGGGTCTTTCCTCGCGATCGACCTTGATGTTCACGAAAAGCTCGTTCATGACCGCGGCGGTTTCCGGGTCCTCGAAGCTTTCATGCGCCATGACGTGGCACCAATGGCAGGCCGCATAGCCGACCGACAGGAGGATCGGTTTGTTGAGCGCCTGGGCCTCCTGCAAAGCGGATTGCGTCCACATGCGCCAATGCACAGGATTATGGGCGTGTTGCAGAAGATAGGGACTGGCGGCTTGGCTGAGTTCATTGGTTGACATGGACGCATCTTCTCTCAAGGCGATTCAGGTGAAGACGTCCTGCTCCGGACTCAAAACTTCTTCTGAAAACGCGACAAACCAGGAATTCATATACCCCGAACCGCGTTGAATTTCAGGGTTCCTTTCCGACAAATGGCTGGCGGAAAGGGGAGGCGGTGGGGCTGGCACCGCAATGCTATCGCCGAATGGGCTGACTGATACAATCCTGCCTCGCCGAGGACTATAACAAGGATGAGCAAGCAAGAAATGGGCAATGATACGATCTTTGCCTTGGCCTCGGGATCGGGCCGGGCGGCGATTGCCGTGCTGCGCCTGTCGGGGAAGGCAACAGCTTCCATTGTGAAGGGTCTTGCCGGGAAACTCAGCGAGCCAAGGGTCGCGACGCTGGCGACATTGCGCGATCCTCGCTCGGGCGAGGCGCTCGACCGAGCCTTGTTGATCTGGTTTCCCGCCCCGCGATCCTTCACCGGCGAGGATTGCGCCGAGTTTCATCTGCATGGCGGGCAGGCTGTCGTCGCGGCTGTGATCAAAGCGATCGGCATGTTTACAGGTACAAGACCAGCCGAACCGGGGGAATTCACCAGACGGGCTTTGTTGAACGGCAAGATGGATCTCGCCGAAGTCGAAGGGCTTGCCGATCTGATCGACTCGGAAACCGAATGGCAGCGCCGTCAAGCTTTGCGGCAGATGGAAGGCACCCTGAGCCGGCAGGCCGTTGCGTGGCGCAAGGCTTTGCTCGAAGCCTCGGCCCTGATCGAGGCAGAGATCGATTTTTCCGACGAGCCCGACGTGCCGGACTTGATCCTTAGCAAAATCGAGGATCTGATCACGCCGGTCCTCACGGCGCTCGAAACGGAACTCGCTGCCGGTCAGGCCGGCGAGAGGATCCGCGAAGGATTGACGGTGGTGATTTCCGGCCCCCCGAATGCCGGAAAATCGACCTTGATGAATGCTTTGGCCCGGCGTGACGTCGCCATTGTGTCGCCTCACGCTGGCACAACGCGCGACATGCTTGAAGTCCATCTCGACATTGGAGGCTGTCCGATCACCCTGATCGATACGGCGGGACTGCGTGAAGCGCATGACTCGGTTGAGCAGATCGGCGTCGCACGCGCGCTCAAAAAGGCGGAAAGCGCCGATCTCGTGCTCTGGCTCAATGAAGCGGGGGCCCCGATGGCGCCATTGCCGGATTTGAGCGGAACGCTTTGGCCGGTCTTCACCAAAGCCGACCTGCACGTCAATGCCGAAAAAGGCGACCCCTCCGAAGGCCCGAATCAGGAGATAAATGCCAAGGATGCGCTTTATATCAGCGCTGAGACGGGACAGAATCTCGATGTCCTGACAAAGCGGATCAGCGGCTTCGCGCGCTCACTCACGCATGAAGGCCATGCCGGTTTGATCACACGGGAGCGGCACCGCCGAGCTTTCACGAGCGCGGGCGAGGCATTACAGCGCGTGCTCTCTGGCCATGAGGATCCGATCGAATTTCTGGCCGAGGATTTGCGTGCAGCGATCCATGCCATGGAGAAAATTTCCGGCTCGATCGATGTCGAAGATATTTTGAGCGAGATCTTTTCGCGATTTTGTATAGGAAAGTAATCCTGTTTCACGTGAAACACCTCGCGAGGCCGAACCGCAATGCTGGGTCAATTTGATGTCGTCGTCGTTGGCGGAGGCCATGCTGGCTGCGAGGCCGCAGCTGCGGCAGCGCGCATGGGCGCACGCACGGCGCTCCTGACACATTCCTTCGCCACAATCGGAACCATGTCCTGCAACCCCGCGATCGGCGGTCTGGGCAAGGGGCATCTGGTGCGCGAAATTGATGCGCTCGACGGGCTGATGGGCCGGGTGGCGGATGCAGCCGGGATCCAATTCCGTGTTCTCAACAGGTCCAAAGGACCGGCGGTGCGCGGACCTCGGGCGCAGGCGGACCGGCGGCTCTATCGCGCCGCCATGCAGTCTGCGATCGCAGCAACAG
>DASQCU010000126.1:0-6982 GCA_035634575.1 Beijerinckia sp. | reverse complement strand
CGTATTGACGATGATGGCGTGCGGCCGCAGGTACGTGAGACGCCGCGCCGACAGGAGATGATAGGTTGCCGGCGTATGCGGACAATTGACCGAGACGATATCCATCCGCGCCAGCATTTGATCGAGCGATTCCCAATAGGTCGCCTCAAGCTCTTCCTCGATTATGGGGAGAACCCGGCGGCGATTATGGTAATGAATCTGCAGCCCGAAAGCTTTGGCGCGGCGGGCAAGCGCCTGACCGATGCGGCCCATGCCGAGGATGCCGAGCCTTTTGCCGGTGATGCGGCGGCCGAGCATCCATGTCGGAGACCAGCCCGCCCATTCGCCGCCCGGAATGATCTTGGCGCCCTCGACGAGCCGCCGCGCCACCGACAGGATGAGCGCCATGGTCATGTCGGCGGTATCTTCGGTGAGGACTCCCGGCGTATTCGTGACGGTAATCCCGCGCTCAACGGCGGAGCCTACGTCGATATTGTCGACACCGGTGCCGAAATTGGCGATGAGCTTCAGCTGTGGCCCGGCCAAGGCGATCAGTTCGGCATCGATCCGGTCGGTCACGGTAGGCACGATCACGTCGGCGATGCGCATGGCCTCGGCGAGCTCAGGCTTCGACATGGCTTTGTCTTCAATATTGAGCCTGGCATCGAAAAGCTCGCACATCCGAGTCTCGACAACATCCGGCAATTTGCGAGTCAAGACAACGAGCGGTTTCTTTTTGGCCATCCTTTTTTTGTCCTTACGGCTGATCTCAATGGCGATTTTGTCACAGATGGCCCGCGGTACGCTATACCGCCTTTAATACGAGGGATCGCAAAGGGCGATCCTTGGTTCCTTTCTCGAATTTCCGCTTTTTCAAATGGTTGCGGAAATTCGAGAGTGGCACCACCGGTCATAAAGAATGACCGGTGGTATAAGGCGGCATCCTTAAACAAGGGTCTTAAGCACATGACTTCGGATTAAATCGATCCAAAGTCAGTAACATGACCGATTTCTAAAACTTTGGAACAGGATGCGGGCGGAAAGCAGCGGGCTTCGAGGCCTCGCCGTCAGGCTGGTTTTTCACCTAGTTTTTCACTTGGCTTTAACGATGCCGGGTTCAATAAGAAATCTATACGCGATAAAAGCCATGTCATTTCCTCGCCTGTCCGGGGTTGCGGCGCTATGACCAATGATCATCTCGTTATGACCTCGGGTCTTAGGGTGCTTTCGTCATTCCGATCAAACTGAAACCCTGTAAGACTCGTTCAAAATCCTGCAAGCTGGCGCGGTTAGGACCTTATACCAAGTGTCGCAAAGAGCGACCTTGATTCCTTTCTCGAATTTTTGCTTTTTCAAGGGGTTGAGCCGAAAATTCGAGAGTGGCACCACAGGTCATTCTTTATGACCTGTGGTATTAGACGTAACTGTGCCACTTATATACCGCCGTTCCGGAGGAACAGGCGATGCAACTCCGGTAAATCGCTTTCGAGTTAGCGATTTACCGGAAACGAACCCTGAATCCCAGGATTCAGCGATACCAAGTTCCGCTTTTTCAACGGTCGTCCGCCGTTGATGTTCGCCGCCGGTGGAGACAAGCGGAACGATGAGGAATGGAATTTTGCGAATGCGGCGATTTGGTGTCTCTTTTCGGTCCTTTTCCCCTTCGATCCTTCGCTTGACTATTCCTTTGGCCGTCCGCTTGGTTCTGCCCCTGGTCCTGAGCTTTGTGCCGCTTTCGCTGGCGCGCGCGGAGCAGATGGGCTCCGCAAGCGGTCTGCCCGTTCCCCGCTATGTGAGCCTCAAGTCGGATCGAGTGAACCTGCGCGAAGGCCCCTCGAAGGACCATCGGACCCTCTGGGTCTTTCAGCGCGCCGGACTCCCGGTGGAAATTACCGCGGAATTTGAAACCTGGCGCAAAGTTCGCGATTCGGAAGGTTCGGAAGGCTGGGTCCTGCATTCGCTGCTTTCAGGACGGCGAACCGCCCTCGTGGCACCCTGGAAGAAGGGGGTGGATTTCACGCTCTATGCAAAGCCGAACGCGAACTCGGCCCCTATCGCGCGATTGCAGCCGAATGTGATCGGGGGCGTGCGCGCCTGCGACGGCAATTGGTGCCGCGTCGCGGGCGAGGGATTCGACGGCTATATTCAGCAGTCCAATCTTTGGGGCGTCTATCCCAATGAGAAAATCGAGTGACGCTTAGAACCTGTTTCAAAAGCTCGCCCTCATCCTGAGGAGGGCTCGCAGAGCCCGTCTCAGGATGACTTTCAGTGTGTACTGGAGACGCCCTCGTCCTTCGAGACGCGCCGTTCGGCGCTCCTCAGGATGAGGGCTTGGGATAGCGCCATGACTTTTGAAACAGGTTCTCAGCCGTCTTGCTCTTGATGCTGATCTTGATCTTGATCTTGCAAATGCACGATGACTTCGACACGAGCGATGCTTTTGCCGGGCGGCGGCTCCGGCAGATGTAAAAGATCGACCGCAACCTGTGGAATATCGATCAGGGCTTGCGTGCCCTCGACCAAAAAATGATGATGTCGCGAGATATTGGTGTCGAAATAGGTCCGTGACCCATCAATCGCGATCTCGCGCAACAAGCCAGCTTCCGTGAACTGATGCAGGCTATTGTAGATCGTGGCGAGCGAGATCGGAACCCGCGACGCCTGCGCCTCTTCATGCACTTTCTCGGCGGTCAAATGCCGGTCGCCCTTTGCGAAGAGGAGCCAGCCGAGAGACACCCGCTGACGGGTCGGTCGCAGCCCCGCCGCACGCAATTTGGTACGAAGCTCATGCACGGGACAGCCGGCAAGCCTGGCGCCGCTGCCAATCACGCGCATCTGCGCGCGCTGCACTTCAGCCTTGCGCGCCGATCGGGCCTTGCGAGTAAGCATTCCAGTTCTACCTTCGGCCAATGATCTTGCACCGCAGTTTACGGCCGTAACTTCCCTTTATAGGTCCATTGGGCCCTCTCCGCAAATATTCGTGGTGCGCCGGGACGTTTTCCAGTCCCTGTGAGATTAAAAACACACAGTTCGACGCGAATCTGTCCGGGGAACGGGGGCAAATCGCCTCGGGTTGGGCAATTTGACAGAGAAGAACCCTGAAATCCCCGGCGTGCGAGGTATATTATAGAAAAGGCCGTATGATTAGCGGAGCCACAGCGCGGCCTCGGAGCCAAACGCCATTCTTGTATAGCCTGAATCCGTGCGGTTTCAGGGTTCGTTTCCGGTAAATCGCTGACGCGAAAAGCGATTTACCGGAGGCGCACCGCCTACCCCGAAGGAATGGCGGTATAATACCAAGGGTCGCAAAGAGCGCCCTCCGCTGGCCATTCCACAGGGCTCCGCCCTGCGGAACCTTTGGCCAGCTTCGCCCTTGGTTCCTTTCTCGAATTTTCGCTTTTTCAATGGGTTAGCGAAAATTCGAGAGTGGCACCATAGGTTATTCTTTATGACCTGTGGTATAAAAGGAGTGCATCGACATGAAAACGCGCGCAGCTGTCGCTTTCGCGGCGCAAAAACCTTTGGAGATTGTCGAACTGGACCTTGAGGGGCCACGCGAGGGAGAGGTTCTGGTCGAAATCAAGGCGACCGGCATTTGTCACACCGATGACTATACTTTGTCCGGCCTCGATTCCGAGGGGATTTTCCCCAGCGTTCTAGGCCATGAGGGGGCGGGCATTGTGCTCGAAACCGGGCCTGGCGTTCATTCGGTCAAGGCAGGCGATCATGTCATTCCGCTCTACACGCCGGAATGCCGCGAATGCGAATATTGCCTCTCGCGCAAGACCAATCTCTGCCAGAAGATTCGCGTCACGCAAGGCAAGGGCCTGATGCCCGACGGCACCTCCCGATTCAGTTTCGAGGGCAAGCCGATCTACCATTACATGGGTACATCGACCTTCTCGAACTTCATCGTCCTGCCGGAAATCGCCGTCGCCAAGATTCGCGAGGACGCCCCGTTCAGCACCGTTTGCTATATAGGCTGCGGCGTCACGACCGGCGTCGGCGCGGTCATTTGGACGGCCAAGGCGGAGCCCGGCTGCCGCGCCGCGGTCTTTGGTCTCGGGGGCATCGGTCTCAATGTGATTCAGGGCCTGAAGCTCGTCGGCGCGGAGCAGATCATCGGCGTCGATGTCAATGATTCGAAGAAGCCCATGGCGGAACAATTCGGGATGACGGATTTCGTCAATCCGAAGGAGATCAAGGGCGATATCGTCGGCCATCTCGTCGAACTGACCAAGGGCGGCGCCGATTACACCTTCGATTGCACGGGCAATGTCACTGTCATGCGGCAGGCGCTCGAGGCCTGTCACAAGGGCTGGGGCCAGAGCATTATCATCGGCGTTGCGGCGGCGGGCGCCGAAATCCAGACGCGGCCCTTCCAGCTCGTGACCGGGCGGGTATGGAAAGGCTCGGCCTTCGGCGGCGCGCGCGGGCGCACCGACGTGCCGCGGATCGTCGACTGGTACATGGAAGGCAAGATCAATATCGACGATCTCATCACCCATAAATTGAAGCTGGAGCAGATCAACGAAGGATTCGATCTCATGCACCAAGGCAAGTCGATCCGCTCGGTGATCGAATACTGATGGGAACGCTGATAGAAGTCAGCCGGCAGCGCTGCTTTGGCGGCGAGGTCGGCTTCTTCCGCCACGCCTCGACAGAAATCGGCGGCGAGATGCGCTTCTCGATCTTCATCCCGGAAGGCGTGGCGGGCCGAAAGATTCCGGCCCTGCTTTATCTTGCAGGCCTCACCTGCACCGAAGAGACTTTCATGGCGAAGGCGGGAGCCCAGAGGCTTGCTGCCGAGGCGGGCTTTATTCTGGTCGCCTCAGACACCTCGCCGCGCGACAAGCGCTATCCGGGCGATGACGCCGCCTGGGACTTTGGCCAGGGTGCCGGCTTCTATCTCGATGCGATGCAGGAGCCCTGGCGCGACGGTTATCGCATGGGATCTTATGTATCGCGCGAATTGCCGTCTGCCGTGGAAGAAAATTTTCCCGCTGATCCGGCGCGCTGGGGGATTTTCGGCCATTCCATGGGCGGGCATGGGGCGCTCGTGACGGCCTTGCGCAATCCGGGCAGATTTCGCTCGGTCTCGGCTTTCGCACCGATCGTTGCGCCCTCGCAATGTCCCTGGGGGCAGAAGGCTTTCACGAACTATCTCGGAGAAGACCGCAAGGCCTGGGCCGAGTGGGACGCGACCGCGCTTGTCGAATCAGGGCATCGTTTGCCGCCGATCCTGATCGATCAGGGGTTGAAGGATCAGTTCCTTGAACGCGAATTGCACCCGCATCTTTTCGAGGCGGCTTGCGCCAAGGCTGGCCAGCCATTGAACCTGCGCCGCCAGGAAGGCTACGATCACAGCTATTATTTCATATCGACCTTCATGGCCGATCATATCGCCCATCACAAGGCGACGCTGGGGTAGGGCGCCCTCTTTCTCAATAATCGCCGTATTGATGGAGGTGAGATTATGAGCAGCCATGAACATGGTCAGCCCGATTGGCGCGAGAATGGGGTCAAGGTCATCCCCGGTGGCAATCTCGACGCCAATACTGCACAGACGCCGGGCATGGATCGCAAGGCTGCGATCAATTTTGCTCGGGTCGGCGCGCAAAAGATCTGGGCCGGAACGGTGACCATCCACCCCGATGCCAAGACCGGCGCGCATCATCATGGCCATCTTGAAAGCGTGATCTATGTCGTGAAGGGCAGGGCGCGGATGCGCTGGGGCGAACATCTCGAATTCACCGCCGAGGCTGGTCCCGGCGATTTCATCTATGTGCCGCATCAGGAAATCAATGCGAGCCGCGACGAGGCGCTCGAATGCGTTCTCGTGCGCAGCGACGGGGAAGCGATCGCGATCAATCTCGACATTGAGCCGGTCGAAAAGCCCGAAACCGTGCTCTGGATCGATCCGGTCCACAGGGGCTAATACCACCCGTCACAAGAAATGACCGGTTGTGAAACTCCGTCATTGCGAGGAGCGGAGCGACGAAGCAATCCATAAGCCCAAGCATGTCGGCTAGATTGCTTCGCTTCGCTCGCAATGATGGTCGTCCTCACGACCGCGGCTTGGACTGCCACAGACCCAGCACGGCGCTGGTCGGATCGGTAATAATGCTGAACCATCCGGCCTCGGGGACTTCGGTGACTTCTTTCAGAACCGTCGCGCCAAGGGATTTGGCTTTTTCCGTCGCCGCGGCGACGTCATCGACCCCAACATAGGCGAACCATGCCGAGGGAGCCCCCGGCATTGGGTGCGTCATCATCCCGCCGCCCGTACCTTCGCCGACATGGATCAGAGTATAGGCGCCTTGCATGACCTCTTCCAGACGCCAGTCAAACAATTCACCGTAAAAGGATTTTGCCTTGGCGAGATCGGTCGTCAAGAGTTCTACATGCACAAAAGGATTTGCCATGAACGTGCTCCGCATTCGAAAAGGACAAGGATAAGATGAACACCTAGAGCGTATCCAGCAAAAGTGGAGACCGGTTTTGCGTCCGGACACGCGACAAAACAAAAGCTTAAGAGCAAGATGACGTTTCAAAGATAAGTCATCTTGCTCTGGAACATCCTATCCCCGGAGCATGATGTTTGTGTGGATGCGACGTAATTATTTAGCGGAAGTGGCCTATGCGAGCCTGCTTGTTCTTATTCTTCAGATAGGCCCTGCGAGAGCCGATATGGCGGCTTGCCCGGTGCATTCCAAGTCCATGGCGAGACTGGAGCTGTTTTTCGGCCTTGGTTCCGGGCGCGGGCCGGTTTCGCCACGCGCTTTCGCGGATTTCATCGCACGCGAAGTCACTCCGCGTTTTCCCGATGGCTTGAGCCTTTTCGAAGGTTACGGGCAATGGCGCGATCAAAGCGGCCGGATCAGCAGGGAATCCGCGCGAATGCTGCTCATCTGGTATGAGCCAGGGGCAGACTCCGACGCAAAGATCGAGATGATCCGCGAGGCCTATAAGCGCCGGTTCAAGCAGCAATCGGTTATGCGCG
>DASQCU010000125.1:0-3458 GCA_035634575.1 Beijerinckia sp. | reverse complement strand
ATCGGACATCGAAATGTTCATCGAACACAAGCCCGAGGACATGCGCAAGGCTCTCGATGGTCTCGCGATGTCCAGGGCATGCTGCGGCACGATCTGTTCTGCGCACATCGCTGGGATCGGCTTCGTCCGAATAGATGAAGTCTGTAGAGCGCAGGTGCTAGACTTTTGTCGCGAGCAACTCGCTTAGGTGCTTGTCGAGCTGACCGATCGCACCGGGATCAGCACCGAAAAGCGCAAGATGGCCGTCGATCGTTTGGATCGGCCGGAACTCGGCATCCGGAATCAGCCGCCACTCGGCCTGGCAATCGGAGGGCGGGAAGAACATGTCCGAAGACATCGGCATGACAAAGGTCTTGGCTTTGATGCGGCCCAACGCCGCCCGTAAGTCGCCACCCGTGTGCCGGCTCACATCGCCGCGCTGCCATTTCCATGCCATGCACAGCAAATCGTTGGGATCCATGACGCTGAAATAACCGTTCATGAAGTTTATGATGAAATCGTCCATCGACGAGAAGCCCAACGCCTTATGCCGGTTTTGTTGGAAAAATTCCGTGCTCCAACCCATTACGGCCCACATTTTGGCATGGCGCAACATGCCTTCCCGCACATCGGCTGACGTTGCGTAGAAACCCCTGTTAAAACCGGGGTCGGAGGTGATTGCCTCGACCAGCGTTTCCGTGAAGAGAGAATCATGGATCGTATTTTTAGCCGTGCCGGCGATGGGCGCGGCGCGCTTCACAATGTCGGGGTAGCGTACCGCCCATTCGTAGGTCTGTTGTGCCCCCATGGAGCCGCCGACAACGAGCGCGAGACTTTTCAAGTCGAATTTTTCCGTGACAAACTTGTATTGAGCGCGCACGTCGTCTCCGATGCGCACATGCGGAAAATTTCCCATCCCGGCGGGTGCCGGTGTGTTGTGTGGCGAGGTGGAAAGACCATTGCCAATCTGATTGACAACCACGATGAAATACTTGTCGGGATCGAGGGCGCGGCCCTGACCGATATATACCTGCTCCATGATTTTGTTTGTGCCGGAGTACCAGGTGGGAATGAGGATGGCGTTGTCTTTCGCGGCATTGAGCTTGCCGAAAGTCGCATAGGCGAGCTTGCAAGCGCGAATCGTGCCGCCTTCCTCCAATTCGAGATTGCCGACATCATAAAGCTCGTAAGGGCCGTGAACGTCCTGCGAATAGTAGCTGTTATCGATCATGATCACCTCCCGACTCCGTTTGTCGGGCGGCAAGGTTGATGCCTGTGCCGCCCTATTTTTTTATCCAGTCTTGGTTACGCCAATTCAAATCCCTCGTAGCCCTTGGCAGCGATCTCGTCGCACTTCTTCCTGTATCCGCCGACACCTTCCGGCCCCAGATACGGCAAGAAGGCGCGCGGCTTGCCAGGGATGTTGGCGCTCATGTACCAGGAGTTGGCGCCGGTCATCAGCGTCGCGTTGACGATTTCGTTGACGTGGGCGACCCATTGATCCTGCGCCCCGGGCGTCGCCTCGATGGTGGTCTTTCCGGTCTTACGCATGGCTTCAATGCAGTCGGTGACCCACTCCACGTGCTGCTCAATCGATACCGGCATGTTCGACAGCACCGACGGGCTTTGAGGGCCGGTGATGGTGAACAGGTTCGGAAAACCGGCGACCGAGATGCCGAGATAGCTGCGCGGGCCGTCCAGCCACTCCTGGTCCAGCGTGCGGCCGCCGCGGCCTTTCAGGTTCAAGGCCTTCAGCGGGCCGGTCATAGCATCGAAACCGGTCGCGAAGACGATGATGTCGAGAGGATATTGCTTGTCGCCAGCGCGGATGCCGGTCTCAGTGATCTCTTCAATCCCGCCGTCGTTTTTCGCATCGACCAGCAGCACGTTGTCCTTGTTGAAGGTCTCGTAATAGTTGGTGTCCAGCGGCTGGCGCTTGGTCCCGTAGGCGTAGCCCTTGGGAATCAGCTTTTCTGCGATGACCGGGTCCTTCACCGTCTTGCGGATCTTGCGCTTGATGTAGTCGGCGCACAGGTCATTGGCATCCTGCGAGAAGAACATGTCCTGATAGTTGGCAAGCCAAAAGGCGAATCCGCCGGCGTCCCACATCCTATCGAATTCACGCTCTCGCTCCTCGGGCTTAGCCTCCAGCGCCGACTTTGTAATGAAGTAATGCTCCTGGCCGAAAAATGATTCCCGGATGCGCTTGGCGATGCCTTCATAGTCCGCCTTTCGCGCCTTGACCAATTCGGGATCCACCTTGCCATTGCGCGCCGGCACACAGTAGTTGGCGGTACGCTGGAACACAGTGAGTTGTTTGGCCTGCTGCGCAATTTCGGGAATGGCCTGCACAGCGGTGGCGCCGGTGCCGACCACACCCACACGCTTGTTGGTGAAGTCAACGCCGGTATGAGGGAAGCGGCTGGTGTGGTACCACTTGCCCCTGAATTTCTCCAAGCCTTTGAACTCAGGTATGTTCGTGGTCGACAAACTACCTACGGCCGCGATGAGGTAGCGTGCCGTAACCTCTTCTCCCTTGTCGGTACGCACCGTCCACAAGTTGGTCGTCTCGTCGAATTCTGCGCCGGTCACGCTCGTATTGAATTGGATGTCGCGTTTCAAATCGTGGCGTTTGGCAACATGCTCGAGATAACCGAGGATTTCCGGCTGCTCGGGATAGCGTTCGGACCATTCCCACTCCTGCAAGAGTTGCTTGTCCCAGGTGAAGCAATAAATATAGGCGTCAGAATCGCAACGCGCTCCGGGGTAGCGGTTCCAGTACCAAGTGCCGCCTACGGTCCCACCGGTTTCATAGACTCGCACTTTCAATCCCAATTTGTCCCGCAACGACTTCAGCATGTGCAGGCCGGAAAAGCCTGCGCCGATCACAACAGCATCAAAGTGTTGATGTGCGCTTGCCATTTGTTGCTCCAGTTTTGTTGTTGAACCGACGACAGAGAAACTCGATCCTCCGCAAAACTCGGAGGAACTCCGCGGCCACATCGCCTTCGCATCGCGCAAGGCCTAAAAGCTGCCTTCGAGAGCTGCGAACGTCCGCAGACATGTGTTTGTCCGCGAACGGCAGCACCTTTATCGGGATGACATTTGAAATCTCGCGCGGGAAGGCGATCTAGTTTATTGCTGGCGGGGCCCGCTCGAGCGACGCCGCCGGGGCTACGCCAACGTCTGGTCGATCTGAATCTTGCTTTGCATGTCTGGCCTCCCGTTTTTTTAAGACGCCAATCTTCCCCCGGAACACGAGTTTCCGCAAGGACAAGAAACCGCGCGTCTGTTCGGGCAAAGCATTTGATTGCCCCAGTGCGTATGCAACGGGCGCTGATCTGGATGAGGCGTGACGCCAACAGAAATTTGGTGTAAGCCCATCTCATGTTTTGCACCGCACGATCGTGCGCGGCATAGGGCCGGATTTTAATTCAGATAATCCGACGCCCGGCACTAAGGATATGCGGCCTACCTCT
>DASQCU010000124.1:0-2029 GCA_035634575.1 Beijerinckia sp. | reverse complement strand
TCCCACCATGACACCGAGAGCGAACATGATCACGATGATTTCGAAAGCTTCATCATCGACATGCAGCCAATCGACAGCACCGATGGGCTGGTGAACCGGCTCGCCGAAATCGCCGAGCGGCACGATGTTCTGCGCGTGAAGGGCTATCTCGACGTGCGCGGCAAGCCGATGCGGCTTCTCGTGCAGGGCGTCGGCGCGCGTTTCCAGCATAGTTTCGACCGGCCATGGACAAAAGATGAAGCACGGCAGGGCCGCCTCGTTATCATTGGCGAAAAGGGTCTCGACACGGCCGCGATCGCCAAGAGTCTGAGCGGCTGACACGATGCACCTTCTGCGTACCGAGACACGTTCCCTCGACGAGGCGGAAGCCGCGATCGACCTCGCGCAAACGCCCGCCGACCTCGTGTTTCTCTCCTTTTCCGACAGCGATCTGGGTCTCTTTGCAAAGGTGAGCGAGGGCCGCGCGACAAATCTTCGCCTCGCCAATATCGCCCAACTCAAACACCCTTTTTCGGTCGATCTCTATATTGAAAAAATGGCCTCGAAAGCGCGCTTCGTCCTCGTTCGTCTGCTCGGCGGATTGGACTATTGGCGCTATGGCATAGAGGAACTTTCACTCACCGCGCGCGCGCAAAATTTCGATCTCGCCGTCATCCCCGGCGACGACCGCGAAGACTTGAGGCTCGATGCGGCCTCGACCTTACCGGTTGCGGATTTACGCCGTCTTTGGGCCTATTTACACAATGGCGGCATTGCCAATCTGTGCGAGCTTTTGAACTGGATCGAGAACCGCATTGGCGAACCGCGACCCTGGCGCGATCCCTGCCCGGTCGCCATCGCGGACCGATTTGAGGCAGGATGCCGCGAACCGGCTTTCGCCTTGGGCCGTGTGCTCATCGTCTTCTATCGCTCCTTCATGCTGAGCGGCGATTGCGAGCCAATAATCGCGCTTGCCGATGCGCTCGCCTCCCGCAAGCTTTGTGTCACCGCCGTCCATGTGACAAGCCTCAAGGATGCGGATGTCATCTCCTTCATGCGCGATGTGATCGCACAGGAGCCTCCCGATATCATCATCAACACCACGGCTTTTTCCGCCCGTCTCGACTCTGGTCCGAGCATTCTCGATTGCGCCGATGCGCCTGTGCTGCAGGCCATTCTCGCTGGCAGTTTCCAGGCGCAATGGGAGGCGAACCCGCGCGGACTCAACGCCGCCGATCTTGCCATGAATGTCGTTTTGCCTGAAATGGACGGACGCATCATCACGCCCGCGATTGCATTCAAGGCCGAAGCGGAACGGCACGAGGATCTTGAATTCACCCCGCTCGTCCACTTACCCCTGCCCTCGCGTATTGATCATGTCAGCGAGCTTGCGTGGCGTTGGATATACTTGCGCAAGACGCCGCCCGCGCAGCGCAAGATCGCCTGCATCCTCTCGGATTATCCGGGAAAAGGCGGGCGCGCTGGCTATGCCGTGGGACTCGACACTGGCAAAAGCATTTCTTCCATTGCCGCCGTTCTGCGCGAGGCGGGCTATGATATTGGCGCGCTGCCCGATCCCGGCTCACTGATGCGAAAGCTGGAAGCCGGTGAGCCGAACGCGCTTTTTACGCTTGAAGATTATCGCGATGCACTGCGCGCCATGCCGGAAGCTTTCGTCCAATCGGTTCACGCGCGATGGGGCGAGCCCGAGCAGGATGAAAATGTTACAGACGGGGCGTTTCATTTTTCCTTTGTGCGCGCCGGTCATTTGCTCATCGGCCTGCAGCCCGATCGCGGTTCGCGCACAAACCGCAAGGCAGAATATCACGGCGGGCTCGCGCCGCGTCATTCCTACATCGCCTTCTATCTTTGGCTGCGCGTGCATGAGAAAGTCCATGCGCTGATCCATTGCGGCACGCATGGCACGCTTGAATGGCTGCCGGGCAAGGCAGTGGCGCTGAGCGAGTGTTGCACGCCCGAAGCCGTGCTCGGCGCGATACCTGTCATCTATCCTTTTATCGTGAATAATCCGGGCGAAGCCGCGCAAGCA
>DASQCU010000123.1:0-2029 GCA_035634575.1 Beijerinckia sp. | reverse complement strand
CAGGAAGTCGTAATCGCGGCGCTGATCGCCGAAGAAAATCCAGTTTTTGCCTTTCCAGCCCATTGCCGTTCGCTCCTCGAGGAAAGCCCGAAAGGGCGCGATGCCGGTGCCGGGCCCAACCATGATGATCGGTATGCCGCCGCTCGCAGGCAATGCGAAATCATGCGCGCGCTGCACATAGGCTTTCAGCTTCGTGTGCGGGCGAAGCATCTCGCAGAGCCAGGATGAAGCAACACCGCGCCGGACCCGTTCGTGAATGAGATAGCGGACATGATCCACCGTCAACGAAAGCTGATTGGGATTGCTTTTCGGCGAGGAGGAAATCGAATAGAGCCGCGGCTGCAAAGGCTCGAGCGCTTCGACAAAAGCCTCGGGATCGGGACGGATGCCGGGGAACTTCTCAAGCGCGGCAAGAACGTCGAGCGTTGCGGCATCGCCATCGGGATCTTCGCCTTTTGCGAGGAGCCGTGCCTTTTGCCGCCGCTCGCCGCCGGTCACATAGGAAACCAACTCGAACATCGCGTCAGGGGCGGACCCCAGCGAAAGATCGTTCAGCAACACCTCTTTCAAGGATCGTTCGCCGATCGGAAAGTCCGGCGGGGCATGGATTGCGTTCAGAACCGCTTCGACGAGGGCCGGGTCGTTTTGCGGAAACACGCCAAAGGAATCGCCTGCGGCATAATCCAATCCGCTGCCCGTCAGATCGAACTCGATATGATAAGTCGATTTCTCAGAATCCTCCTTGTTCAAGCGTTTGCGGAACGTGAAGCTCACTTCGACCGGCGCCTCGCGTGAAAAGCCGGGCGCCTTTTGCGAGGCGGCGGGCGGGGCCTTGGGGCTCGCCTCCACATTCGCCGCAAGGTCTTTTTCTGTGACGGTCTCGGTCAACGCTTTCAACGTGCGGGCTGTCTCCTTCTGGCCCGGTGCGCAGAGATTCAAGCGGCTCTCGGTGAGCGATGCGATGGCATCGGCGTAAGTCTCACAATTATAGCCGCATTGGCCGCAATCCTGCTGCGCCATTGCGGCCATCAGGCGGCGGCGCAGGGGCTTGCCTTCGGCGAGTTTCATGCGCGCGTCGAGCGCGATCGTCGGGTCGTGCCAGGGCGCGGTGTCATCCTCCGATGCGGCGGGTGCTGCCAGGGCAGGGGATTCGGCCAGCGCGCCGGGTGCCAGGAGCCCAGCGAAAAATCCGTTGAGCCAGGCGCGCTGCTCAGGAGAAAAAGGCGCGTTCTCGGGGATCAAGGGAATCGCTGGCGCGGAAGACGGCGAATTCATCAGACAACCTTCTCAACGAAATGTTTCAGGCTTTCGACATCACAACGGCCGGTAAATTGGTGAAATGTTTCCTCCGGTCCAAGGCGATGCGCAAGATAGGCCTTGAGCAAATGCTCGATGAGCACTGGCGCATCTTGCGCCTTCACGTCGCGATAAAGCTCTCGGCCGATCGCGGCATTGGTGCCAAAGCCGCCGCCAATGAAAATATGATAGCCATCGACGCTATCGCCCTCTTCATTGATCGAGACACGCGCGCCGATCAGACCTATGTCGCCGATATAATGCTGGGCGCAGGAATTATGGCAGCCGGTGAGATGAATATTGACCGGCTGATCGAGCCCGACGCGCGGCTCGCACCAGTTCGCAATCGCTTCCGCGTGGCCCTTGGTATCCGAAGCTGCAAAGCGGCAACCGCGCGAGCCGGTGCAGGCAATGAGCCCCGCGCGAATACTCGACGCCTTCCATTCGAGACCGGCCTTCTCGATGCGCGCTTGCGCCTCGGCGAGACGATCCTGCGCAATGCCGGAAATCAAAAGGTTCTGCCAGACCGTGAGCCTGATCGTACCATCACCGCATTCATGTGCAATCGCAGCCAGTTCACGCATCTGTCCGGTCAGCATTTTACCGACCGGCAGGACGACTCCTATATAGAATTTTCCATCCTGCTTTTGTGGGTGGACGCCGATATGCGCGTGCCGGTCCTGTTGCGGACGCGGCGTGACGAATGCTTCATCGACGCGGGCAAGCTTCGTTT
>DASQCU010000122.1:0-5674 GCA_035634575.1 Beijerinckia sp. | reverse complement strand
CGCTCGGGATGACCTAACTGGTTGATTGTCAATCGACGCCGCTGGGGATATGTCAGCCGTACGGTGGCGAAATGACTAATCCGCCCCACATGACGATGGTATCAGGAAGGTCCATAGGTTCCCGGTCGTTATCTAATCATTATATATATTTAGTCGTCTGCGCAAGCGGATTTTGCCTCTCCAATGCTAGCACCGTAAGTTGAATTTGGTTTTCTATACTACCTATAGTATGCTTTTACTTGATGTTTTTGTACCAACAATCGTATTTGTAGCCCTACAGGTCATTAACAACTGACCGAAATGCTGTGGAGCCTGCTTCGCGGCAAGACGGTCGAGCCGCGACAGCTCTATGTTCCGACCACCTTGGTCATTCGGCGCTCTTGTGGCGCACATGGGATCCGATAGCCGTCAGCTCTTCTGGTAGAGGCTGCGCGCGGTGTCGCGTCCGGCGAGAAAAGCGCCCCCCGCCGTCATCGCGGCGCCGGAATCGGCGCCCCCTGTCGCCTCGCCACAGAAATAAATCCGCTCTGCCAGCGGCTCTGCAAGAATGGCGCGCGCTGCGGCATGTCCTGGAAGCGCATGGGAATAGGAGCCGCGCATGAAGGGATCTTCGCTCAAGGCCGCAAGTCTGCCGGCAACGAATGATTTTCTGACGCTTTCGCCGGCGATCTTCGCGAAACTCTCCAGAGCGATTGCAATGGCTCCCGGTTCGCCCTGGCTCGCCACTTGGCGGGAGTGATCGCCGCCCATCCACACAATCACAAGATCGCGATCGAAAGGCCAGCATTCGAAATCGAACATTTGGCGTGCCCCTTCCGCCTCGAAGAGATCGCCGCGAGGGATGCCGAACCGATTGCCGTCGAAGTTCAGGGCGATTTTCGCCAAGGCGCCCATGCCAAGCCCGCCGATCGCGGCTTGCATACGCTGCGGCAGATCCGGAACAAAGCGGATGCCACCAGCGGCGATAACGCCGACCGATGTAGTGATGATCGCTTTCTCCGCGCGGATCGTACCTTTCGGCGTCTCGGCCTCTATGCCGGGACCGTCCCAGCGGATCGTGCGGACGGGGGTCCTCAAGGAAATATCGAGACCCTCGCCGAAACGCGCGACGAGCGTCCCGTAGCCAGAAGGCACAAGCAGGTCCGTACTCGTCCAGAGCCGCGCATAATCTTGCGCCGAGACACGCTCCGGCTCTTCGCCGAGAGTCATCCGCGCGATCGAACCTGCCGCCGCTTGAACGTCGAGATCATCATTGGCGACGCGCTCGGCAAAGGAAACATCCGGCACATTTTGTGGATCGGCATCGAGAACCCGGCTCGCTGTTTCGAAAGCCTGACGGCGGCGGGCGCGCTCTTCCTCGGTTGTCGGCCGACCTTTTTCGTAAGTCTTGATAATGCCTATCAGAGACCGGTCGTCGACGGTCTCGACGCCAAACTTTCGCGCAATCTCGGCCCAGGGGTTTTTCTCAGCCCAATGAATATAGCTGGCGCCCGCATCGAATGGCAGCCCGAGGCTCGTATCGGTGAAGACGCGGCCGCCGATCCGGCCCTTGGCTTCGACAAGAAGGAAGCTTTTGCCGAGACGCTGAAGCTCACGCGCCGCCGCGAGCCCTGCCGCTCCAGCCCCGACGATGAGCACGTCGGCATCGAAACGGCTGGTTTCGGCCCGCAGAACATGCGGCACCGAAAACTGTGCCGCAGTACCGCAAAGAAAGGCCCGGCGTGAGAGAAGGGGCGGCATAGGCTCGATCTGGATGTTAACTAAGGTTTCCTGGTGCCGTAGGCCAGCCAATTCACGGTCACACCATACAAAACCCCTTGTGACCTGCGAACGATGATCTTGAAGCCGGTTTCGCTGATATCGGTGGCTTCCACGGAATATCCCCATCGATCAATATCGAGATTGGCACCAGATTCGACGCCAGCTATGGCGACGGACACTGCGGGTTTGGCTGCAAACGCCTGCGCAAAGGATATGGGCGGCGTTCGCGCATCTAGCGGCTCAGCCAAGGCGATTTTGTAATGTGTTGGCACCTACCACCTTGACAGTGCGGTTCATTTACCTTAGTGAATGTGCTAACGTTCGCGCATAACATCGAACTCGCTGAGCTTCCAGCCGTTACGTCGTGCTTGAAATGGCAGACATGGAAGCCGCGATTTTAATATCAAAATTGTGCGACCAATAGAAATTTGATGGGGAGGAATATCGGCTTGCCATGAAGCATAGACTACAAGTGTGGTCAGAGGGTGCACTAACCAACCTATCTCACTCTTTTCCGCCTAAGCATAATCCGCAGGTGACTTAGGCTATAGCAAGCATGCCACGGCAAGGAGGAGCCTCACATGTTTAAAGGTCTCGAGACCGCACCTGCGCGCCTCAAGCGTATCAAAATCGAAAGATATACAAATCTCGCGCAAGGGCTCCATTGGGTGACCGCGCTCTTGATGTTTGCCGTCATAGTCATCGCCTGGGTCATGGTCTCCATGGCCAAGGACAACCCCTATCGCGACATGATGTTTACCTCCCATAAATCGGTCGGCGTCACGATCCTGGCGCTGACGGTTTTGCGGCTCATCTGGCGGGCGGGACATAGGGCGCCAGCCTTGCCCGCCAACGTGGCGCCATGGGAGGCAGGCCTCGCCAAGGTCAGCCATTGGCTTCTCTATGCCGTGCTCGTCATCATGCCGGTCAGCGGCTACGTCCTGACCGCTACGAGCACCTATCCCCTGAGCTTCTTCGGCCTTTTCGATCTCCCGCATTTGCCGACAAACAAGGCGCTGAGCCATGCAGCCGCAGAGGTTCATGAGGTCACGCAATGGGCTGTTTATGGGTTGATTGCGCTGCACATCTTCGCCACACTCTGGCATACGATCGCGTATCGCGATGGCACATTGGAACGGATGCTGCCCGAACAGACCAACGCGGAATGAGGATGAAGGCGCGGAGGAAAGAGCTTCGGCTGATAGCCCCAGTCATCATCGCGTTCTTCCTTGCGATGCCGGCGCGTGCGGACTCGTTGGCGCGCGCCTATCGCACGCTTGCGGCGCATCAATATGTGGATCTCACCCACACATTCGGTCCGCAAACGCCGGTCTGGTCAGGCTTTGGCCAGGCGAAGATGAGCCCCGCAACCAATCCTGAGACGGGCGAGCCTTACACGATTACGAAGGATGGTTTCCACACGACCTTCTATCAAATGGTCGGGCAATACGGCACCCATGTCGATCCGCCGGCGCATTTCGCCGAGAACGCGATGACGATGGACAAGATCTCGTTGAAGGAAATGATCCTGCCGCTTGTCGTTTTCGATATGACCCCTCTGCTTGGAAAGGACCCGAACCACGCCTTTTCTGTCGCGGATCTACGCCTTTGGGAAAGGCAACATGGCCGCGTGCCAAAGGGCGCTTTCGCGGCTCTTCGCACCGACATGTCCAAGGATTGGGATAGCAATCCCGAGCGGTTCAAGCGCACGCCCTTTCCGGCCTGGTCGCTGGAAGCGGTGAAATTCCTGGTCGAAAAGCGCGGCATTACCGCAATCGGCCACGAATCGATGGACAGCGACACAACCGACAAGATGGAAACCGAGACCTATATTCTGCAGAGCGGCCATTATCAGATCGAGGTCATGGCCAATCTCGACAAGGTTCCGGCCAAGGGCGCCTTGATTGTCGTGAGTTGGCCCAAGGTCGAGAATGGGCTCGGCTTCCCCGCACGGGCTTTTGCGATTTTGCCTTGAGCAGGTTTCACCCGAAATAGCGCTCCAAAATCGCCGTATAGATCCGGGTCAGGCCCTCAATATCGGCCATCGCCACACGCTCATCGACCATGTGCATGGTCTGGCCGACAAGGCCGAATTCAAGAACCGGACAATAGGCGCGAATGAAGCGCGCATCCGATGTGCCGCCCGTTGTCGAGAGGACAGGCTTGCGCCCTGTCTCGCCTTCGATCGCTTCAGAGACAAGCGCCGTAAAGCCTTCGGGCGGCGTCAGGAAAGCCAGCGCATTGCATGGCTCAAACGATAGAGTGTAACGCGCACCTGTAGCATCGAGCCTCTTGCGCAATTCCGCTTGCAGCGTGTCAGGCGTCCAAAGATCGTTGAAACGGATGTTTAAGCGCGCCTTGGCCTCAGCTGGAATGACATTGAACGCCCTGGTGCCGGATTCGATGGCGACGATTTCGAGGTTCGAGGCATCGAAATGCTCCGTGCCGGAATCGAGCGGCGTCGCGATCAAGGCCTCGATCAGTTTCATCAAATGCGGGATAGGGTTATCGGCGCGCTGCGGATAGGCGACATGGCCCTGTTTGCCTTGCGCGATCAGCGTGCCATTCAGCGAACCGCGCCGGCCGATCTTGATCATATCGCCCAGATGGTCTGGGTTCGTCGGCTCGCCGACGAGGCAATGGTCGAAACGCTCGCCGCGCTCATAGGCCCAGCGCAAAAGCTTGTCGGTGCCATTGATCGAAGGGCCTTCCTCATCGCCCGTAATGAGGAAGCCGATCGAGCCTTTCGGCACGCCATGTTTGGCAACAAAGTCGCAGGCCGCCGCCGCAAATGCCGCCACCGCCCCTTTCATATCGGCGGCGCCGCGCCCCCAGACTGCGCCTTCCGACAGTTCCGCCGAAAAGGGATCAAAACGCCAATGCGCCGCATCGCCCACCGGCACGACATCGGTGTGGCCGGCAAAGACAAGATAAGGCGCGCCCGTGCCGATACGGGCATAGAGATTGTCGATATCGGGCGTGTCCCTATCGGAAAAAGTCACGCGATGGGTGGCAAAGCCCGCCTGTTTCAGGGTGCTTTCAAGAACGCCAAGCGCCCCGCCATCCTGCGGCGTCACCGAAGGGCATTGAATAAGGGCGCGGGTGAGATCGAGGGCGGTTTGGGGCATGGGGAGCACTTCGCTTGTCAGCGGGTCGTCGCCGGACGGGCGCCAAGATAGCCCAATTCCACCACGTTCCAAACAATCACCGCCACAAGCAGAACATCGACCGCCGCCACATACCAGAAGGGCATGACCTCGGCGACACGCGGCTGCAGCCAATGCGCCGCGCCCGCAAGAAGCGCGGACAAGGGCAGGAGCCCGGCAAGGCTCGAAGGCCAGCCGCGATCGCGCCAGCGCTTGGCGCTGAGATTATAATGGCAGATCGCGATCAGGATCACCGCGAAAGCATAAAACATGAGATAGACATAAGCCGCGAATGTCCTCCAGGCGAACAAGGGCGTCTTGTCGAGATCGTGCTCCGCATAGGGCGAGAGAAAAACCCAGATCGCGGTAAGTACGCCAAGGATTGCGCCCAGCATCAATGTGCCGCGCACCCAGGTTTTCGCATCGATCCGGCCTTGATCGGTGCGATAGAGAAAGCGCGCGCCGCTCTCTGGCAAGCCGGCGTCCATCAATCCCTCAATAATTCGTTGATCGCGGTCTTGGAACGCGTCTGCGCATCGACCGTCTTCACGATCACGGCGCAATAGAGTGAGGGGCCGGGCGTGCCATCGGGCAGAGGCTTGCCCGGCAGATTGCCGGAGACAACCACCGAATAAGGCGGGACAAAGCCAATATGAATGGCGCCCGTCGTACGGTCGATGATCTTGGTCGAGGCGGAAATGAATGTGCCCATCGAGATGACCGAGCCTTGGCCTACGACCACGCCCTCGACGATTTCCGAACGCGCG
>DASQCU010000121.1:0-2860 GCA_035634575.1 Beijerinckia sp. | reverse complement strand
CGTCCACGGCGCCCATCGCTTCCCATTCATCACCAGATTCATGACGACCTGCTGAAACTGAACGCGATCTCCTAGGATGGGTGGCAAGTCCTTCATGAGTTGTGTCTCCAGCGTCACGCTGCCCTTCAGAATTTCGGCACGTGTCAGCGCGATGGAGTCCACGATCGCTTCATTCACATCCACCCGATCCGCCTGTGGCGGCTCCTTCTTGACCAAGGCACGGATGCGATCGATCACCGCGCTGACCCGCCGGCCGTCTTTGATGATGTCACCAAGCGCCTCACGGGTTTGGTTCAGATCGGGCGGCTCGGCGCTGAGCATACGTAACGCAGCATGGGCGTTGGTGACCAGCGCGCCGATCGGCTGGTTGACCTCGTGCGCGATCGAGGCAGTCAATTCGCCGACGGTCGCGACGCGGTTGGCGTGGGCGAGCTGAATCCTCGCGTCACGCAATTTTTCAGAGGCCAGCATTTGTTCCGTTAGGTCGCGGGCGATAATGAGTACGGCTTCAACCCGCTCCGACTCCAAGCGCAGCGGCGAATAAGTCACAAACCAGTATTTGCGGCCGCCGGGGCCATTGAACCATCCTTCATAGCTGGCCTCTTCTCCCGAAAAGCATCGATCCAGGTTCGGTTTGGCGAATCGATCGAACCTTTCCTCGCCGACGACGTCACGGATATGCATCCCGACGACCTTCTCGGGCGCGATTCCCCAAAACGTCTCGTACATCGGATTGGCCCGCCGATACCGGTAATCCCTGCCTAGGATGCCTACGAGGTCGGGTGAGCGCTCGAACACCTGTTGCGTCAGATATTCCGCCCGCCTGCGATCGGTCACATCGGTGGAGGTGCCGACGATTTCGACGAGATCGCCCGAGGGGCTCAAAACGGCATGGCTTATGGAATGGATATATTTGAGGGTGCCGTCCGGAAGAACAATCCGGAAATCCACCTCATAATCCGTCCGTTCGCGGAGTCTTTGCTCCATAGTTTGGACAGCCCTTTCCCGGTCGTCCGGATGGATGCGCAGCGCCCAGTCTTTCGGAGCCGGCATCCCCGCCGCGGGATCGAAGCCGAACAAGCGGTGGTGTTCCTCGGACGAATAGATGAGACGTCGGCCCGCGACGTCGTATGCGAAACTACCGGTGTGACTGATCCTCTGCGCCTCCGCCAAATGATTCTCTAACCGCTTGCGTTCGGTAATATCCTCGCAGACGATCAAGATGACCGGCCGCTCCTTCAGCGACATCGCTTTGCCCGTTTCGCGGACCCACAGCACCGTTCCATCTTTGCGCACCTTGCGAGCTTCCCAGCTCATCGACTGACCAAGCTGTTCAAGACAACTCGCAGCATTTCTCTGAATTGCAGCCCGGTCGGTTTCGTGAAACACATTCAGCACGGAGCGACCGACCAATTCATTGACCGAGTAGCCCAGCTGTTCGGCGCCAAACGGATTCACGGACAGGATGGTCCCAGCTTCGTCCACAATGAAATACATGGTCGGGTTGTGCTCGAAAACCGCCTGCCATCGTTCCTCGCTATCCCGCAGGGCTTCCATTGCGCGCCTTCGCTCTTCGACGTCGCTGGCGGTGCCATACCACTTCACGATTGTTCCTTGCTCGTTTCGCAGCGGCGTCATCCGGAGCACGAACCAGCGATAGTCCCCGTTGGCACTCCGAATACGCACTTCATTTTCAAAAGGCTCCCTGGCCGCGAAAGCCGCGCGCAACTCTTCGACTTTCCGACCTTCCGGATGCAATGCATCCAGCCAGCCCCGGCCGCGTAGTTGCTCGGAAGAGAAACCGGTGTAGTCACGGAAGCGTTGATTCGAGAAATCAGCCGAGCCGTCGGGCGATGTGTTCCAGATCAAGGCCGGGATCCCGTCGACGACGTTGGCCAGCGCATCTTTCGCGGCCCGCGTCCTTCGCACCAGGCTGGTGACGATCAATGAGGTGATCAAAAACGCGGCGATAGTGATGATGTCTGCTGGATAATCGACACGAAAACTGAAGATCGGAGGAGCGAAAAAAAGGTTCAGACAGCCGACGGCGATGAAGGAAAGTACAACCAAGGGAATGAAGGCAACAGCAAGGGATAACACAACGATCAGGATCAAATATGTGAAAGCGGTTGAGACGAGGCCGAAGTCCAGCCAAAAGCACAGCGCCGTCAGCGCTGCCAGCGCGATGAGGCCAAGCAGGAAGTGCACTGTCTCATGCAGCAATCTGGTGATTGGACTGCGCGTCATTCCGATCAACCGCTCGCTGGGGTCGGCCGCCTCGCGACAGTAGTCACTCCATTCCGACAGAAGCTCCCGGCAATCATAGCGCTCTAGGCAGATGAATCACATCTCAATACTGGCTAGCCGATCGCGACCGACGCGGCATAGGGACATCGAGCAGTCCGTCGGAGCGTGAACCAAAAGCATAGCGGAGAGCCGGTGACATCCGGCCAGTCTTACAAGAACAAGGCCGCGCTATTATTGTCCAACACATCAAGTGCCTGTAAGCGCGACATAGCGTTGCTGAAACAGCTGTTCGAGGTTGAAGAGGGGCCGGGGTTTGCCCATTGTGCGGTTTCGGCTAGATTGCTCTCACCAGGACATATGGCCGACGCCTAGACGGGTTTCTGACTTGGATCCAAGTTGATACCGGTGGCTTTTGTAGCGGATCTGGTGGCTGCGTCGGTCTCCCGGCATTTATCTTAGGCTCAGCCGGTCCGCAGTGTGGGGCTGCATGGTGACCCAGCGCAGTTCGTCAGCGAAGTCCGTTGGGAGCACGGACCAGCCGATCGTCTTCGTCGTGGACGACGACGCCTCGATGCGTCAGGCGCTTGCGAGGCTCCTTCAATCGGTACAATTG
>DASQCU010000120.1:0-2720 GCA_035634575.1 Beijerinckia sp. | reverse complement strand
GATGCGCGGCAAGCCCGGCGACGGCGACAACTGGCTGTTGATCAAGGGCAGCGGAGCCTCTGCGCGCGGGGCGGATGAACCCGATATTCTCGAAGAAATGCCGCTGTCCGTCGCAAGCGGAAAGCCGGTTGAGACAATCGCCGATGACCCCGAGGTTCGCACCTGGACAAGCGGCAAAGAGGCTGCAGACCACAAACCAATTCTTGGCGGGGTTTCGCCGCGCCAACGGGCAAGAGCGCCTTTGCCCGAAAAAGCTGGCGCGCCAAAATGAGTGCATTCGTCGAGCCCTGCCTCGCCATGGCGAGCCGCGCCCCGCCGTCAGGCGCCAATTTCGTGCATGAAGTGAAATTCGATGGCTACCGGCTGCAGGCCGTTCTCCAAAATGGCGAGGCCGTGATCCGCACGCGTAAAGGTCTCGATTGGAGCGCCCGGTTTCCTTCGCTCGCGCGAGCAATTGCTGCTCTGCCCGTCGAAAGCGGCGTCTTCGATGGCGAGGCTGTCGTTGAAGATCAGAACGGGATCGCCAATTTCACCGCCCTGCAAGACGCGTTGAAGAGCAATCGGCAGGAGCGCATCGTCTTCTATCTGTTCGATCTTCTCTATTTGAACGGCCATGATCTCAAACCCCTGGCGCTGACGCTCCGCAAGAAGATCCTCGAACAAGTCTTGAACGCGGCGCCAACGCCCTCGCCTTTGCGCTACAGCGCGCATTTCGAGACGAGCGGCAAAGAGCTGTTGCAACATCTCTGCCGGTTGGGCGCGGAAGGCCTTGTGTCCAAACATGCCGACAGGCCCTATCGCTCCGGCCGCAACGGCGACTGGCTGAAAATCAAATGCGCCGACCGGCAGGAATTCATCGTTGTGGGCTATGTGCCTTCAACGAGCACGTCCAAGGCCATCGGTTCGCTCGTGCTGGGTTATTACGAGAACGGCAAATTGCAACATGCCGGACGCGCCGGCACCGGCTTCAATTTGCAAACGGCCAAGGCCCTTTTCACGGCGCTCGAAAAGATAAAGACCGGCAAGCCAGCGATCGATGGGCCCCTATCGGCGGAAGCGAAAAGAAATGTCCGCTGGGTCGAGCCTTCGCTCGTTGCCGAGATCGAATTTCGCGGCTGGACCGCAAACAACATGGTGCGCCAAGCTGCCTTCAAGGCCTTGCGCGACGACAAGCCAGCCGAAGAGATTACCCGCGAATTAGCTGCACCCGGCGAGGATCCAGAAGAGATGCGAACCAGCGTAAAGCTCACTCATCCCGACAGGTTGCTATGGCCGGACGCGGGCTTCACCAAGCAAGGGCTCGCCGATTATTATAAGGAGGTCTGGCCCCTGATCGCACCGCACATTACCGGGCGCCCGCTCGCGCTAGTGCGTTGCCCCGCAGGCATTGATGAGGGATGCTTTTTTCAAAAGCATAAATGGGAAGGTCTCGATCGCCATATCATGCTCATCGAGGATCCCGAAGACGAGGAGCCCATTGTCGGCATAGAGACGCTCGATGGTTTGATCGCGCTCGCTCAGGCAAGTGTCCTCGAAATTCATCCCTGGGGCTCAAAGGCAGCGGCGCTCGAAACACCGGACCGGCTCATATTCGATCTCGACCCTGGCGAGGATGTTGGCTTTCCCGATCTGATCCATGCCGCGCGCGAGGTCCGTGCGCGTTTAGAGGACGATGGACTGACAAGTTTCGTGAAAACATCGGGCGGCAAGGGCTTGCATGTTGTCGCGCCGATCGAACCGCGTGCAAGCTGGGACGCGGCGAAAGACTATTGCCGCAAGATCGCCGAATCCATGGCTACTGACAACAAAGCCAAGTTCACCGCGACGATTGCCAAGCGCGAGCGCAAGGGCAAAATCTTCGTCGATTATTTGCGCAATGGCAGAGGCGCGACAGCGGTTGCCCCTTATTCGACGCGCGCGCGAAGCGAGGCCGGAATATCGGCGCCGCTCGGCTGGGATGAACTCGACTCCATCGCCAGTGCCGCGCATTTCACCTTGGCCAATATAGGCCGGCGCCTGCAAGGCCTTCAGATCGATCCCTGGCAGGAGATGGCGAAGTGCAAACAAAGCCTGCCCGCGTCCTGAAAGCCCTTTCATACAGACAGGAACTTTCGAATAGCATTTTCGTTGGCCAAGGCTTTTGTCTGACAAGGAGAAATTCCGATGGTCATGAAGTCCATGAACGATCTTTTCCTGCATACATTGAAGGACATTTATTATGCAGAGAAGAAGATCTACAAAAGCCTGCCGAAAATGGCCAAGAACGCCAGCTCACCGGAGCTGAAGGAGGTCTTGGAAAAGCATCGCGAGGAAACCGGCCAGCAGATTGTGCGGCTGGAATCGATCTTCGAACAATGCGGCGCGGTCGCGCGGTCGGTACGCAGCGATGCCATGGACGCCATCCTGGCGGAAGCCAAGGACCTCATGCAGGAAGTCGATGACGATATCGTTTGCGATGCTGGCATGGTGGCGGCGGCGCAGGCCGTCAAGCATTACGAAATTTCCCGCTACAGCACTTTGGCCGCCTGGGCGGATCAACTCGGAATGCAAGAGGCAAGCAAGCTCCTGCACGAGACGCTGGCGGAAGAAGAAAAGACCAATGACCTCTTGAGCCGTATCGAACTCGGAACCGTCACCAAAAAGGCGGCGTGAGCCCCACCCCTACCGGCCCATGGAAGAAAACACCGGGGATCAGCTTAAGCTTTGAGAATTCCAGTTGA
>DASQCU010000119.1:0-5941 GCA_035634575.1 Beijerinckia sp. | reverse complement strand
GCGCGCGCCGTCTGGACGAGGGATGTCGAGCTCGATGCCCTGGAAGACTCCATCTTCCGCGATCTTCTTACTTTCATGATGGAAGATCCGCGCAATATTTCTTTTTGCACGCATCTCTTGTTTTGCTCAAAGAATATCGAGCGGATCGGCGATCACGCGACCAATATTGCGGAGACGGTCGTCTATCTCGTCACCGGAGAGGCCTTGCCCATGGATCGGCCAAAAGGTGGAAGCAGCTATTCCGACATATCCTCGACGGTGGTATCTGCATGATGACTCAATCGCAAGACGTGAATGAAAGCCGCGGCAATCCCCCGCGCAGCGTCGCTTCCTCGCCGGCGGCGCGTATTCTCATTGTCGAAGACGAGGCGGCCTTGAGCCTTTTGCTCTCCTATAATCTCGAAGCGGAAGGCTTCGTGGTGGATCGCGTCGAGCGTGGCGATGAGGCCGAAGTGCGATTGAGCGAGTCTCCGCCCGATCTCGTCATCCTCGATTGGATGCTGCCGGGCGTTTCAGGTCTCGAAATCTGCCGCCGCATGCGCGCGCGCGAGATTACGCGCACTTTGCCGGTCATCATGCTGACCGCGCGCGGCGAGGAGAGCGAGCGGGTTCGCGGCCTTGCCATCGGCGCCGACGATTACGTGGTGAAGCCTTTTTCAGTTCCTGAACTCATGGCCCGGGTGCGAGCCCTTTTGCGCCGCTCACGGCCCGACCGGGTCGCCAGCCTGTTGCTGGCCGGTGATCTCGAGCTCGACCGGCAGAATTGGCGGGTGCATCGTGGCGGCCGTGACATCCATCTCGGTCCGACCGAATTCCGTTTGCTTGAGCATTTGATGGGACGGCCAGGCCGCGTCTTTTCCCGCGCGCAATTGCTGGATAGCGTCTGGGGTCTCTCCGCCGAGATCGACGAACGCACCGTCGATGTTCATGTGGGCCGTCTGCGCAAGGCGCTCTCGAACGGCGACGAAAAGGACCCAATCCGCACCGTGCGCGGCGCCGGCTATTCGTTCGACGAGACTTTCGGCAAAGTCGGCTGACGTGAAATCGTCAGCCTTGCGCGGCGGCTAACAATTTGTTTCAAAAGCCACCGCCTCATCCTGAGGAGCAGGCGAAGCCTGCGTCTCGAAGGATGCTTCCAGTGTTCCCTCAACCCGCCCTCGTCCTTCGAGACGCGCCCTTCGGGCGCTCCTTGAGGCATGAGGACTTGGATGGCGCCAGCCTTTTGAAACAAGTTCTAAGTGAGACCCCAAGCCCTCATGCCGGGATGAAGGCTTCAGGTTCTCAGCTGTCCATCTTCAGCGCGGCGATGAAGGCCTCCTGTGGGATTTCCACCTTGCCGAACTGCCGCATCTTCTTCTTGCCGGCCTTCTGCTTTTCGAGAAGCTTGCGTTTGCGCGTCGCGTCGCCGCCATAGCATTTCGCGGTGACATCCTTGCGCAAGGCCCGCACCGTTTCGCGCGCGATGATCTTGCCGCCAATCGCCGCCTGGATCGGGATCTGGAACAAATGCTGTGGGATCAGTTCCTTCAGCTTTTCGACCATGGCCCTGCCCCGCATGTCCGCGCGGTCGCGATGAACCAACATTGACAGCGCATCGACCGGCTCGGCATTGACGAGGATCTGCATTTTGACGAGATCGCCGGCGCGATAATCGGTGATCGCATAATCGAAACTGGCATAGCCCTTCGATATGGATTTCAGCCGGTCGTAGAAATCGAACACGACCTCATTGAGCGGCAGATCATAGGTCGCCATGGCGCGCTTGCCGACATAGTTCAAATCGACCTGGAGGCCGCGCCGCTCCTGACAAAGCTTCAGCACCGCCCCGAGATAATCGTCCGGTGTCAGAATGGTCGCGCGAATCCACGGCTCCTGGATCTCCTCGATCCTGGTCGGATCGGGCATATCGGCGGGATTGTGCAATTCGAGCGTCTCGCCGTCGCGCAAGACGATCTTATAGACGACCGAAGGCGCGGTCGCGATGAGATCGAGATTGAACTCGCGTTCGAGCCTTTCCTGAATGATTTCGAGATGGAGGAGGCCCAGAAAGCCGCAGCGGAAACCGAAGCCGAGCGCCGCCGAGCTCTCCATTTCAAAGGAAAAGCTCGCATCATTCAGCCGCAGCTTGCCCATGGCGGCGCGCAGATCGTCGAAATCCGCCGCATCGACCGGAAAGAGCCCGCAGAAGACGACGGGCTGCGCCGGTTTGAAGCCCGGCAAGGCTTCCTCGCAAGGCTTGCGTTCGTCGGTGATCGTATCGCCGACACGCGTATCGGCCACCTGCTTGATCTGTGCAGTGATGAAGCCGACTTCGCCCGGCCCAAGTTCGGCGACATCCTGCATCTTCGGGCGGAAAACGCCGATTTTATCCACATCATAATGGGCGTCCGTGCCCATCATCTTGATTTTCTGATGTTTCTTGAGCGTACCGTCGATGATGCGGACGAGCACGACGACGCCGAGATAAGAATCATACCAGCTATCGACCAGAAGCGCCTTCAAAGGCGCGGTCTCGTCGCCCTTGGGCGGCGGCAGGCGGGTGACGATCGCCTCCAGCACCAGATCAATGCCAAGCCCGGTCTTGGCCGAGATCAGGACGGCGTTTGACGCATCGAGGCCGATCACATCCTCGATCTGCTGCTTGATCCGGTCAGGTTCGGCTGCGGGCAGATCGATCTTGTTCAGCACAGGCACAATCTCGTGCCCGGCATCGAGCGCGTGATAGACATTGGCGAGCGTCTGCGCCTCGACGCCCTGGCTCGCATCGACAACGAGGAGCGAGCCTTCGCAGGCCGCGAGCGAACGCGAGACCTCATAGGCGAAGTCCACGTGGCCGGGCGTGTCCATGAGGTTCAGGATATAGGTCTCACCGTCCTGAGCCTTATATTCCAGGCGAACCGTCTGGGCCTTGATGGTAATGCCGCGCTCGCGCTCGATATCCATCGAATCGAGCACCTGCTCGACCATTTCGCGCTCGGCGAGAGTGCCGGTTGTCTGGATCAGCCGGTCGGCCAGCGTCGATTTGCCATGGTCGATATGGGCGACAATGGAAAAATTGCGGATTTTGTCGATCGTATGCGTCGTCATGGTGCTGGGATAGCAGGCACGCGCGGGGAAGAAAAGGCGAGCAATAAGGGTTTGTGCCTCTTAATGTGCCTTCACCGCGCCCTTGGATGCGCCGAGCGATAGGCATCGAGCAGCCTCGCGCTATCGACCGAGGTATAGATCTGCGTCGTCGAGAGCGAGGCATGGCCCAAAAGCTCCTGGATCGTGCGCAGATCGCCGCCCCTCCCGAGAAGATGCGTCGCGAAGGAATGGCGCAGCGCATGCGGCGTCGCGGCTTCGGGCAGGCCGAGCGCCCCGCGCAGGCGCTCGATCGCGAGCTGAATGATGCGCGGCGACAAAGGACCGCCCTTGGCGCCGACGAACAAGGGCTGTTCGGGGCTGAGCGGATAGGGGCAAAGTTCGAGATAGGCTTCAATGCCGCGCTGGACCTGCGCGATGACCGGCACGCTGCGGGTCTTTTGCCCCTTGCCGATGATTGTCAGGACGTCCCTGCCCTCGATCGGCGCCTCGCCCCGCCTGATCGACAGAGCTTCCGAAATGCGCAGGCCCGCGCCATAAAGGAGGCCCAAAACGGCAGCATCGCGGGCAAGGATCCAGGCCGCCCGGTTTTCCCCGGCGCGGCTTTCCGCGTCGACCACGCGGCGGGCCTGCTCGATGCCGAGCGGCTTCGGGAGGCTGCGCGCAAGTTTTGGCGCGCGCACGGCGCTGAAGGCCAAAGCCTTGCCCTTGCCATTGCGTTCGAGATAGCGCGCGAAGGAGCGCAGGCCCGCGAGCTGCCGCAACAGGGAGCGGCTGCCTGTGCCGTCATTGCGCCGATGGGCCATGAAGGCGCGCAGATCAACGGGGGCCAAATTCGCGAAGGCCGCGAGACTTGGCGCCTCGCCGAAATGATCCGCCATGAAGAGGAGGAATTGCCGCAAATCGCGGGCATAGGCGTCCAAAGTATGGGCGGAAACCCGCCGCTCGCCGCGAAGATGGGCGAGCCATGCTTGCGCCCGCTCGCCAAGTTCGCGATCGGCAGGCGCGAAGCAAAGAGATGGAGGATCACTTTTGGAGGCGGATGGATCGGCGCGGGTCATGGCCTGATATCGCATCCGCGCCCTAATAGACCCTGAACGCGCCCTCCGCCGGCCAAAAATCGCTTCGGCGAAACCCGCCGCTGGCAGGATCCTCGAATTTCCGCTTTTTTGTTTAGCGTTGGCGGGAAATTCGAGAGTGGCATCAATGTTGGTATTAATGCCCGTGCGGATGCTCCTTGGCTTCGGCCACCACGGTCATGATTTCCTTGATCGCCGCTGCGCGAAATTCATCCATGGTCCGGCGGATCTGGTGATCCGATTGCTGCACACCGGCCTTGTCGAAATCGGCACGAATCATTTTGAAGATTTCTTCTTCATTGTTTTCCTCGAGGTCGGCGGCGATCAGCCCAGCGACGTAATCTTCCGTCTCTGCCTCGGTCTTGCCAAGTTTTTCGGCAGCCCAAAGTCCGAGCCGTTTATTGCGCCGGACATTGGCCTTGAATTTCAATTCCTCGTCATGCGCGAGTTTCGCCTCGAAAGCCCGCTCGCGCGCGTCGAAAGTGGTCATGAGCAACCCCTATCGGAAATTTTCTGCAACATTCTAAAATTTGACAGGAAACGGGTTTTTATTTCCTTGACCTGCCTCAACGGCGAGCCAGAAGCCCGGTTCCCCTTGAGCTGATTGATACTAGCAAAGTTTCGCCGCAACTCCCAAGCATCATTTGCGCGGCGCGGCACCGCTTTTTTTGGAGAAAACAATGCGGAATCAAGGAATTCTAAATCCATGATGGGGCAAAGTGGACTGCGCCCTGGCGCCGCGAAAAGTTTTTAACTGAAAAAATACCAAGGCCAAGGTCAAGACCAAGCCCAAGGTCAAGTCTAACTTCAAGACGAAGCTCGATTTCTTCCTGTATTCGGCTGCAAATCTCTGTTAGAAGGCCAAAATTGGTTTCAGCGGAAGGAGATCGATATTAACGGAGTCTCAAGGCGTTGGCGCCAGCGTTGTGCGGTTATCTGCTTTCGGATAGGTTGGGTCCACCGGGTTGTATCCCGGATCGGAAAAAGCTAGGACCAACATACCGCGGCTATATTCCGCAGAGCCTTCGCCGGCCCCGCCTGAACACCGCAATCTTGCGGGCTCGTTTGGACAGGGGCCTTTCGGACGTTCAAAGGAGCCACGGCACCCATGGATCATCTCAAGCCACGGTTAATCCCAATGAATCGCCGCCGGCGCATTTACGAAGGTAAGGCAAAGGTCCTCTACGAGGGTCCCGAACCCGGTACGCTCATCCAGCATTTCAAAGACGACGCGACGGCGTTTAACGCCAAGAAACATCAAGTCATCGATGGAAAAGGGGTGCTCAACAACCGGATCTCGGAGTTCGTCTTTCAGAACTTGAACGACATCGGCGTGCCAACCCATTTCATTCGCCGCCTCAATATGCGCGAGCAATTGATCCGGGAAGTCGAAATCGTGCCGCTCGAGGTCGTTGTCCGCAATGTCGCGGCGGGATCGCTATCAACCCGGCTTGGCATCGAGGAAGGGACCCAGCTGCCGCGCTCTATCATCGAGTTCTACTATAAAAACGACCAGCTCAACGATCCGATGGTGTCCGAGGAGCACATTACGGCATTCGGTTGGGCGACGCCGCAAGAACTTGATGACATCATGGCGCTTGCGATCAGGGTCAATGACTTTCTTTCCGGCCTTTTTCTCGGGGTCGGCATTAGGCTCGTCGATTTCAAAATGGAATGCGGCAGGCTCTGGGAAGGCGATATGATGCGGATTGTCGTTGCCGACGAGATTTCCCCGGATTCTTGCCGTCTGTGGGACATCAAGTCGAATGACAAGCTCG
>DASQCU010000118.1:0-3603 GCA_035634575.1 Beijerinckia sp. | reverse complement strand
TGCCTCTTTCGCGCAGCCGTCCCGCCCTTTCCTTCACCTCTGCGGGCGCAACCGGCGGCATTCTTGCGGCCGGTGTCCCGGGGCGTGGCGAAAACGGGAAAACATGGAGATGCGTCAGGCCATAATCTGTCACAAGCGCGAGCGTATTTTGAAACATAACTTCGGTTTCACCCGGAAACCCCGCGATGAGATCGGCCCCGAACACGATGTTGGGCCGGAGCCCCCGAAGTTGCGTGCAAAAGCGCTGCGCCTCATCGCGCGTATGACGGCGCTTCATCCGTTTCAGGGTCAGATCATCGCCCGCCTGGAGCGAGAGATGGAGATAGGGCATCAGCCGTGCTTCATTGGCGAAGGCATCGACAAGATCGGGATCGGCTTCGATGCAATCGATTGAGGACAGCCTGAGCCGCGCAAGGTCCGGCGCATTTTGCAAAATGGTCTTGACGAGACGCCCGAGCTTCGGCTGGCCTTCGAGATCACTGCCGTAAGACGTAAGATCGACGCCCGTCAGCACAACTTCGCGGAAGCCCTTGGCGACGAAATGCTCGATAGCGCGCAAGACTTCGGCTCCCGGCACCGAACGGGAGGGCCCGCGTCCATAAGGGATGATGCAAAAAGTGCAACGATGGTCGCAGCCGTTCTGGATCGCGAGAAAAGCGCGGGTGTGCTCCTCGATCCCTTCACTCAAGGGACTGCCCGCATTTGCCGGCGACATGATGTCGCCAAGCTCTACGCGCGGGCGCGGGCCTTGCTCCCAGGAGGAGGCAGCGGTCTTGCCCGCATTGCCAAGGACGAACGAGACCTCCGGCATTCTGGCGAAGCGATCCGGATCGATCTGCGCGGCGCAGCCGGTGACAGCGATCCGGGCTGAAGGCCTTTCACGCCTGATGCGGCGAATGGCCTGGCGCGCCTGCCGTGTTGCCTCCGCGGTCACAGCGCAGGTGTTGACGATGACGAGATCGTTCTGCCCCTGCGCGAGGGCGGCGCGGCGCATGGCCTCCGATTCGACGAGATTCAGACGGCAGCCGAAGCTGACCACCTCGACGGATTTTTCCGCGCCGGGTTTGGTGCTCACGCTGCGATATCCTTGAAAAGAATCGGGTCGAGTCTTGTCTCGAATTCGAGTTCGACGGGGCCGGTCATGATGACGTGATCATCGCTTTCCCGCCAGTCGATGAAAAGATCGCCGCCGGGAAGCGTGATACGCGCCTTGCGCCCGGTGAGATCCTTGCGGGCGGCGGCGACGAGCGCGGCGCAGGCCGCCGATCCGCAGGCAAGCGTTGCACCGGCGCCGCGTTCCCATACCTTCAATTCAATGTGATCGCGAGCCGCGACATGGGCGAGCGAAATATTCGCCCGGTCGGGAAAGATCGGATGGTTTTCGGCTAGCGGACCGAGTTTGCCAAGATCGTAAAGGTCCAAATCCTCGACCCAGAAAATCGCATGGGGATTGCCCATGTTGACGGCGGATGGATTGGCCAGAGCTGCTCCCTCGGCCAGCTCGATCCGCAAATCCACCATGCGGGTGTCGGAACAAGGCGCGCTCAAGGGGATTTCATTCCAGGCGAGGCGGGGCTCACCCATATCGACGGAGAAGGTCCATTCTCCGAGCCGAAGACAATCGAGCCGCGCGGTCTCGGTTTCGAGGGTGAGTTTTGTGCGGCTATTGTCCCGGGTCAGGGTCCAGGCGACGCAGCGCGTCCCGTTGCCACAGGCTCCGGCGCGCGAGCCATCGATATTATGGATCGTCATGAAGGCGTCGGTGCCAGGGCTTTGCGAGTCGTGCAGCACCATGAGCTGGTCGAAGCCAAGACCTTGGCCACGCCCGATGGCGCGCGCTTCGCCCGCGCTCACAGACAATTGTGTACCGCGCAGATCGAGAATCACAATCTCGTTGCCAAGCCCGTTCATCTTGGTGACAAGCCGGTTGGCGAGAGGGCTCATGCGTGCGTGCTCATTCATCTCAAGTTGGGATAGCATATAATAAGCCTCGGTCCGAAAGATTTCAGGCCTAAAAGCGATGAGTCAGGAATCCGCCTGTTCCTTCGGAACGGCGGTATATAGGTTTGTCGCCGTTTGGGATTCGGCCCTGGAACCGTTGCAATTAGGGTAAGGATTCGGCATGGCCGTCGTGGCGAACAAGGTTTGGAGCGGCAGATGAGATTCGACAAGATGAAACCATTGTCAGGTTTGGCACTTGCCCTTGGCGTGCTTTTGGCCGTACTGGCCTCCAGGTCGCCCTGTTTCGCTGAGGAAAGCGTCAAGCCGGCTGGTGTGGCTCAGGCACAGCCCGCACCCGCACCCGCGACGCCGGAGCAGGCAAAGCCCCCCGCGGCTGCCGAACCGGAGACAAAGGCAGCACCCGAGGAAAGCGCGGTGCAAATCGATGTGCCGTCCCGTCCGGTTGCCTTCGTGCGCGGCAGCTCCGATTGGGAGAATGGGTTTAAGTCGATCAAGGCAGCCTTTGACAAGATAGATGAGGCATTGAAAAAAGACGGGCTCGCGCCGGCCGGGCATCCTTTCACGGTTTTCACCTCAACCGATGATAATGGCTTCAAATTCGAGGCGATGGTGCCTCTGAAGGAAAAGCCGCAAGGCAAGGAGGAACTCTCTCCCGATGTCAAACTCGGCGCGTCTCCTTCTGGCAAGGCGATCAAGTTCCAGCATCGCGGCGCCTATGACGACATTGATTCCACCTATGATCTCATCACCGCCTATCTCGATGAAAAGGGACTCGAGGCGCAGAACCAATTCATTGAAGAATATCTGACGGATACGAAGGACACCGACGACGATAGTCTCGAAGTGGATATTTATGTGTTCGTGAAATGAGGGCGGATTATTTCCGCTCGACCGGATGAGGGGGGTTTCAGGGTTCTCCTCAGGCAGGCCGTTCTCGTATAGGCGATTTGCTGGAAAGGAACCCCGAATCCTTGAGGCTTCAGGGTAGACCAACGGTCATAAAGGATGACCGTTGGTGCCGCTCTCGAATTTGCGCTTACCCATTGCAAAAAGCGAAAATTCGAGACGAGAGCGATTTGCCTCAACAGGCAGCACCCCGCTGCCTCGAAAATAAGGAAAACAATAATATATCGCGCCAGATGTTGAGTGATGAAAAGCTTCTCGCCCTGATCGAGCTTCTCTACGAGGCAACTCTCGATGATTGTCTTTGGCCAAAGACAATAGTGGAACTCGCCGAGGCTTTGAGTGCGGCGCAAATCGTCACAGGGATAGTCGATCCGACGAATGGACTTTTTGCGGCGATCGCGCCGCGCATCGATCCCGAAGCCATGCGCGTTTATGGCGAGCATTGGTCAAGGCACGACCCCCTTTGGCGAAGCGCGCCAAAGATCGCGAGCGGCACGGTTTTCGCCCTCGATTCCGTCGTCCCGTCCAAGGAATATATGGCGCTGCCGGTTTTTCAGGAATGGCGTCAACCCAATGGGCTTGGCGGCGCAAGGCTCGGCGCCAATCTTTTGTCCGATGGAACAGCTTTAGCGAGCATGGCCGTCTATAAGCGGCAGGGAGATGGAAGCTTCAGCGCGGAAGAAGCACGCTTCTTCGAGGCCCTTGCCCCGCATCTGGCCCGATCCGTGCAAATCT
>DASQCU010000117.1:0-1659 GCA_035634575.1 Beijerinckia sp. | reverse complement strand
CGGCAGGCTCACCGCTGGATTCGTTCCCATGACCCAAAGCGCCTTGATCTTGCCGCTGTCGATAGCCTCGAACATATCGACGGCCTTGAGGCCTGGCCGTGTTGCCATGTTGGGCGCATTCCAGAAGCGGCGCACACGGTCGATCTCGGCGGGGCCGAAATCCATATGCGCGGCAAGCTGATTGGCGAGGCCGCCGACCTCGCGCCCGCCCATCGCATTCGGCTGGCCCGTGAGAGAAAAAGGCCCCATGCCGGGGCGGCCGATGCGGCGCGTGGCGAGATGGCAATTCAGGATCGCGCCCACCTTGTCCGTGCCCTGCGCGGATTGATTGACGCCCTGGCTGTAAAGCGTGACGACCCGCTCGGTCGAAGCCCAGAGGTTGAAAAACCGCTCGACATCATCCTGGCGAAGATGCGTGCGCGATGCCGTCGTTGCGACATCGGGCGCAATCTCGCGGGCACGCTGGAGTGCCTCGGTAAAGCCTTCCGTATGCGCAGCGATAAATGCGTTATCGAGATGCCCATGATCGGCGAGATGGACGAGAAGGCCGCAAAACAGCGTGCCATCCTGACCGGGCGCGATGGCGAGATGCAGCGCCGCGCCTTCGGAGCTTGCGGTTCTGCGCGGATCAATGTTGATGAGCTGTGAGCCGCGCGTTTCCTGCGCTTTCATCATGCGCTGATAGAGGATCGGATGACACCAGGCGGCATTGGAGCCGGTGAGCACGAAGAGATCGCCTTCGTCGAGATCCTCGTAACATCCAGGCACTGTATCCGAACCGAAGCTGCGCTTATGACCGGCGACGGAAGAGGACATGCAAAGCCGCGAATTGGTATCGACGTTAGCCGAGCCGATGAAGCCCTTCATCAATTTATTGGCGACGTAATAATCCTCGCTCAGCAATTGACCGGAGAGATAAAACGCGATCGCTTCCGG
Source organism: Beijerinckia sp. (assembly GCA_035634575.1). Taxonomy (GTDB): domain Bacteria; phylum Pseudomonadota; class Alphaproteobacteria; order Rhizobiales; family Beijerinckiaceae; genus Beijerinckia. The sequence goes on along the minus strand of DASQCU010000117.1, from coordinate 723 downwards.
CCCATGCCTGTCGATGACCTTTTTGAGGCGCGACGCGGCATAATCAAACGCAACATCCCATGCCGTGCGCACGCCTTTGACGATTGGGTAAAGCAGCCGCGTTTCAAGCCAGAGCGTTTCCCAGAGCGCCGAGCCTTTCGAGCAGAGCCTTCCGAAATTGGCCGGATGATCCTTGTCGCCTTCGATTGACGCGCCACCCGATCCATCCGGGGTCGCAACAACACCGCAACCAACACCGCAATAGGGACAGGTCGTCTTGACGGCGGCGGGGAGGGGAGCGGGATCGATCATCTTCGTCACGCCGCTTTGCTCAAGGCGAGGGTACGGCCAAAGGCGAGATCGCCGCGCATCGACTCGATGAAGGCACCTGAGCGGATGAGGTCGAGATACCAGAGCCCATCCACTGTGTCGCCATACAGGACCGCGCCCTTCAGCTGGCCCTCATCGATTACAAGCTTCTTGTAGATGCCGGCGGCGGGATCGTCGAAGACGATCGTCTCCTTACCGTCCCCGATGAAATCACCGGCTGAGAAAAGCGAGACGCCCGAGACCTTCAGATTGGTCGCGAGCACCGAGCCCTCGTAGGCTGCGAATCCATCGCCGGAGAGATGCCGCGCAAGGGTCTTGGCCTGCTCATAGGCCGGCTCGACAAGGCCATAGGCAATGCCGCGATGTTCAGCGCATTCGCCAAGCGCGAAGATATTTTCATCCGACGTTGTCATG
>DASQCU010000116.1:0-2974 GCA_035634575.1 Beijerinckia sp. | reverse complement strand
AGGCTGCCGAGCGCCTGGGCGAGCGCCGCGGCATTGCTCGCATGGGCGCCCCGCGCCCCGACGAGCTTTGCGCCCGCGATCCGCGCGGCAATTCCCCCGACGTTCGCGCCGACCTTGGCATAGCGCACGGCGCGGGCGGAAAAACGGTTCGATTCGTCATCTTGCATGGACGAGTCTCGGCAGATGGCAGCGCATGTTTCAAAAACCCTGGACCGTCCAGAGCCCTCATCCTGAGGAGGCCTGAAAGGCCGTCTCGAAGGACGAGGGCGGCTCCCGGCCCACTGGAATTCATCCTTCGAGACGCAGGCTTCGCCTGCCCTCAGGATGAAGATCGAGGCTTTTGAAACAAAAGTCTAACAAGAACTATGTCAGTCAGACGTTAATGCGGCGCAAGAGCGCTTCGAGTCCTTCGGGAAAAATAAGCTCGCCCGAGGCCGCGATCTCGTCCGCGCTCCACCATTTATGCGCAAGGATACCTGCACGTTCCAATTGCGTGAACCCGCTGGTGTCGGGCGAGAAATCCTCGACCCGAATCGCGAAATATTGTTCGACCGCGTAGAACCAGCTTGGGCCGAGTTCCATCGGAAATTCACGTGTAGTCACGACCGGCCCTAGATCGAGGCCCGTCAGTCCGGTCTCCTCAGTAAGTTCGCGGATCGCGGCCTGCTCAAAACTTTCCCCTGGCTCCAGACCGCCGCCGAGCGAAGCCCAGAATCCGTCAAATCCTTGCGCCACATAGCGCGGTGAAAAGTGCTTGGACGAATAAAGAAAGAGCAGAACTTCGCCGCGCGGATTGATGAGGAGAAGCCGTGCGGCCTCGCGGCGCGGGAGTGCAGATGGGTCATAGGGCAGGGGAAGCTTTCGCTCCATATCCTCCTTGGCCCAGCTCAAAAGCGACCATGAACCCGCTTCATAAGCGAGCCAGTTGGCCCCTGCATTGACGAGCGGATAATCGCGCTTGACCGCCAGCGTCTGGCCCATTGTCAAGCGACGAGCCATGTCAAGCACGCCGCCGTGGGTCACGACCAATATTGTCTCGCCGGGATGTTTCTGCGCGAGGTCCGTGAGCGCCGCCGCCACTCGCGCGGCAAAATCGCGCAGGCGTTCGCCGCCGCCGGGGAAGGCATGGGTGGGATCACGCAGCTGAAACCTTGCATAATCTTGCGGAAAGAGGGCCTGCGCCTCGGGATGGTTCAGCCCCTGGAAGTCCCCGAAATGACGCTCGCGCAAGGCGGGCATGGGCTCGACCGGCAAGGCAAGCTGCCGTGCGATTGGCGCCGCCGTCTGCAAGGTGCGCATGAGATCGCTGCTGTAGATTTTGTGGAACGTCCTCGCGGCGAGGTCCTGCGCCACGGCCTCCGCCTGCGCCTGACCCTTGGCATTCAGAGCTATATCCAATTGGCCTTGCAGCCGGCGTTCAGCATTCCAATTGGTCTCGCCATGGCGCACCAGACAAAATTGGGTTTGTGTCATATCTCTCGCTCGGCACCGCGATCCCAATGCGGGCTATGATCCAATGCCCAGAGAACTTGGCAAATTCATGTGAATCCAGCGCGTCAATTCACCTTCATCGATTTCGCCCGCCGCGAGGGCGAGAAAGACTGCCGTCGCCTGTTGGGGCGGAACCCTGAACTCGATGCCGTTGAGACCGAGAAAGACAAGGAACGCGGCAAAGGATGTCCGCTTGTTGCCGTCGATAAACGGATGATTGCGCGCTATGCCAAAGGCATAGGCAGCGCTGAGCGCCGCGAGATCCGTTTCGCCATAGGCAAATCGGTTTAGCGGGCGCGCCAGTGCAGATTCGAGCAGATTAAGGTCCCGCACGCCGTCCGGACCGCCGAACAGAGCCAATTGCTCGGCATGAATATCGAGGACGATGTCGAGATCGAGCCATATCGGCTCCTTCATTTTGCGAGCGCTTTGAACGTATCCGCATAGTCATGGAACGCGCGCCGCGCGATCTCCATGGCTTTTGCATGGCGCGGATCGTAGGGGCTGAGCTTCAGGCCGCGCTCGGTCTCTTCGACAATATGAAGCTTGTCGCCTTCCTTCAGCTTCAGCCGGGCCAGAAGTTCCTCTGGCAAGAGGAGGCCGAGGGAATCGCCGATTTTGCGGATGTGCAGAACCGTGTCTTCAGGGGCGGTTTGTTCGGCTTCACTCATGATGCACACCCCATGTTATACATCTCGTATAACATGGGTCGATCCAATCCCACAAACTAGAGTCAAGCCTGTCCCTCAAGCCCCTCCAATTCCGCGATCATGCCTTCGATCATCGAAAGCCCGATCTGCCAGAAGCTTGGATCGCGCGCATCGAGGCCGAAGGGCGCGAGGAGTTCGGAATGATGTTTCGTGCCGCCCGCCGAGAGCATCGCAAGATAGCGCTCGGCAAAGCCTTCGCGCGCGCCTTCATAGACGCCATAGAGCGAATTCACGAGACAATCGCCAAAGGCATAAGCATAGACATAGAAGGGCGAATGGATGAAATGCGGGATATAGGCCCAAAACGTCTCATATCCCGGCCCGAGCTTGATTGACGGTCCGAGGCTTTCGCCCTGAACGCTCAGCCAGAGATCGTTGATCTGATCTGCGGTCAATTCGCCATTGCGGCGCTCGGTGTGGAGCTTGCGCTCGAATGTATAAAAGGCGATCTGCCGCACGACCGTATTGATCATGTCCTCGACCTTGGCGGCAAGCATGGCGCGGCGCTCGCTCACATTGGCGGTCTTGGCGAGCAGAGCGCGGAAGGTCAGCATTTCGCCAAAGACCGACGCCGTCTCGGCCAAAGTGAGGGGCGTCGGGGCCATCAGCGCGCCATTGGGCCCCGCAAGCACTTGATGCACGCCATGGCCCAGTTCATGCGCCAGGGTCATCACATCGCGCGGCTTGCCCATATAATTCAGCAGAACATAAGGATGCGCGGAAGGGACGGTCGGATGCGCGAAGGCGCCGGGCGATTTGCCGGGCCGCACGGG
>DASQCU010000115.1:0-1669 GCA_035634575.1 Beijerinckia sp. | reverse complement strand
AATAATAAGCCGCCTTTTTTGCAGCACAGGCGGTGTGCAAGATGTGAGAAATGCGATGGCGGCATTGGAACTCATCCAGGACAGCAATGACAGCGACATCGCGGCGCTTATGGCCGGGATCGGACGCGCCGCCCGCCAATGCGCGCATGAGCTTTCACTGGCTTCGAGCGAGACGAAGAACCTCGCCATTCGTCACGCAGCGGCAACCATCCGTGCGCGTGCCGCCGAAATCATGGCCGCAAATCGGCGCGACATCACTGAGGCATCGGCAAAAGGTGCGGCAGGCGCCTTTCTCGATCGGCTGGCTCTCGACGACAAAAGAATTGAGGCCATGGCCAAGGGCCTGGAGGATATTGCCGCCCTGCCCGACCCTGTCGGGCGCATTCTCGCCCGTTTCGAGCGCCCGAATGGGCTGATCATTGAGCGGGTTGCGACACCCCTCGGCGTCATCGGCATCATCTATGAAAGCCGCCCGGCAGTCACGGCGGACGCCGGGGCGCTCTGCCTCAAGGCGGGAAATGCGGCGATCCTTCGCGGCGGATCGGAAAGCTTTCATTCGTCAAAACTTATTCACGAGTGCCTGGTCGCGGGACTTCTTGCGGCCGGTTTGCCCCCGGCCGCAATCGCGCGCGTGCCCGTCACGGATCGCGCCGCGGTTGGCGAAATGCTCAGCGGTCTCAACGGCAATCTCGATGTCATCGTGCCGCGCGGCGGCAAGAGCCTCGTCGCGCGCGTGCAGAACGAAGCCCGTGTGCCAGTCTTCGCCCATCTTGAGGGCATCGTGCATATTTTCATCCATCGCGACGCCGATCTCGCCAAGGCCGAGACGATCGTCCGCAACGCCAAGCTGCGCCGCACCGGAATTTGCGGGGCGGTCGAGACCCTTCTCATCGATCGCGCCTCAGCGCCAACCCATCTTCCGCCGCTCGTCAAAATGCTGCTCGATCATGGCTGTACTGTGCGCGGCGACGCCACGACACAGGCGATCGACCCTCGCGTCACCGCCGCGACCGACGAAGATTGGCGCAGCGAATATCTTGACGCAATCATTGCGGTGCGCGTCGTGGACGGCCTTGATCAGGCGATCGAACATATCGAGAGCTTCGGATCGCATCACACCGATTGTATTGTGACCGAAGATGCCGAGGCGGCGCAGCGATTCCTGAAAGAGGTCGACTCGGCGATTGTGTTGCACAATGCCTCGACGCAATTTGCCGATGGCGGCGAATTCGGCTTTGGCGCCGAAATCGGCATAGCAACGGGGCGTATGCACGCACGCGGTCCTGTCGGTCTCGAACAACTGACCTCGTTCAAATATCGCGTTCATGGAAGCGGGCAGATTCGACCGTGACATGGATGAATGTGCCGCCGCACACGAAGGGGCTGCGCGTCGGGCTTTTTGGCGGAACATTCAATCCGCCGCACGAGGGACACAGAGCAGCAAGTCTTCTCGCAATGCGTCGTCTGCGGCTTGATTATGTCTGGTGGATCGTCAGTCCCGGTAATCCGCTGAAGGACACGCGCCATCTGCCCTCCCTTGAGGCGCGGCTGGCCGCTGCGCAAAAACTGAAGCGTCATCCACGCATCAAAGTGACCGGCTTCGAGGCAAAGATCAACACGCGATATAGTTTTGAAACAATTTCCTATTTGAGCCAGCGCTGCCCCGGCA
>DASQCU010000114.1:0-6127 GCA_035634575.1 Beijerinckia sp. | reverse complement strand
ATCGGCGCAATATTACATCAATTCGCGCTGGCTTGGCGGCATGTTGACCAATTGGAAGACGATTTCAGCCTCGATCCAGCGGCTTCGCAAACTTGACGAGCAGCTTGGCGCGGGTGCCGTCGGCCTTACCAAGAAGGAGCGCCTGATGATGTCGCGCGAGCGCGACAAGCTGGAGAAGGCGCTCGGCGGCATCAAGGACATGGGCGGCACCCCCGACCTTATTTTCGTCATTGACACCAATAAGGAGCAATTGGCGATCAAGGAGGCGGAGCGCCTGCATATTCCGGTGGCTGCCATCCTCGACACCAATTGCAATCCGGACGGCATCACTTATCCGATTCCCGGCAATGACGATGCTGGACGCGCCATCACGCTTTATTGCGATCTCATCGCGCGCGCCGCTCTCGACGGCATTTCGCGCAGCCAGGGCGCGGGCGGGATCGATTTCGGTGAGCTGGAACAGCCAGCAGGCGAGGAGCTGCCGCCCGAAGAGGGTGCGGTCTACGAGGTGCCGGCCGAAGTCTTCGAGCTGCTCGACGCGCCGCGCGGCGCTCCGGACGATCTCGCGAAATTGCCGGGTGTCGGGCCGCAGATCGTGAAGAAGCTCAACGATGCCGGCATCTTCCACTATTGGCAGGTGGCGGCCATGACGCCTGAAGATGCTGCCAAGATCGATCATGACCTCAAGCTCGGCGGTCGTATCGAGCGTGACGGTTGGATCAATCAGGCGCGCGGCCTCATCGCAGTCTGACGCTTGGCTGCGGTACGAGGCGCTGCAGTTTTGCGGGCCTCGTCATATGATCTATATCGAGCTGAATTAAACCCTCCGGGCATTTGGACGAGCCTGCTGGAACCAATAAGGATTTCCCCCTATGGCGAACGTCACGGCCGCAATGGTAAAGGAGCTTCGCGAGAAGACCGGCGCCGGCATGATGGATTGCAAGAATGCCCTCAATGAGACCGCCGGCGATATAGAAGGCGCGATCGATTGGCTGCGTAAGAAAGGCCTATCCAAAGCTGCCAAGAAATCCGGCCGTATCGCCGCCGAAGGCCTCGTTGCTGTCGCCGTTCACGGCCATGACGGCGTCGTTGTCGAAGTCAATTCGGAAACCGATTTCGTCGCTCGTAATGAGGAATTCCAGGCGCTCGTGCGCAGCATTGCCCTGGTTGCCGTCGAAAAAGGCCTGAGCGACGTCGAGGCGATCAAGGGCACTCATTATCCAGGCGGCGGCACAGTGGCGGATGCCATCGCCAATGCCATCGCGACGATCGGCGAAAACATGACTTTGCGCCGGGTTGGAGCTGTGCATGTGACGCAAGGCTTCATCGGCCATTATGTTCATAATGCCGTCTCCGAAGGCCTCGGCAAGATTGGCGTCATTGTCGGCCTGGAATCGACGGGCAATGCCGATGCGCTCGCGCCGCTCGGGCGTTTGATCGCCTTGCATGTGGCGGCGGCGGGTCCGCTGGCGCTCGATTCATCCGGGCTCGATCCGGCAGTCGTCGAGCGTGAAAAGGCCGTCCTCGCCGACAAAAATGCCGGCAAGCCTGCAAATGTTCTCGAAAAGATCATCGATTCGGGCTTGAAGAGCTATTACAAGGAGGTCTGCCTCCTGGATCAGCCTTCGATCCATGCCGAACATGCGAACAAGACGATTGGACAGGTCGTCAAGGAGGCAGACAAGATTGCTGGCGCGCCGGTCACTTTGACTGGCTATGTTCGCTATGCCCTCGGCGAGGGGATTGAGAAGCAGGAGAGCGATTTTGCGGCGGAAGTCGCAGCTGCCGCAAGCGGTCAGGGCTGACGCCCAGCTCCAAGCCGGTTAATCCTGCGAGGCGGCAACTTTTCGCCGTCTCGTCAAAATCATATCGAGCATGACCGGTCGGTAATCCCAGGCATCAACGCCGACATCGACCTGGCGCGGCAAGGGCTTCAGCATGGCATGTGAATGCCCGTGCAGGTTGAACGCGCCTTTGCTCATTTGATTCCAGGTTCGGAACGGATAGTGGCATAGGATGCAACGGCGCCCATCGATCAAAAGTTCGGCATAGTGTTGCACACTCGCCCAAGCCGGGCTTGCGAGTGTCGCAGCACTGTCATTATTGCCGATGACGAGATTTTTTCGCCCATTCAGGCCGGCAAGCAGTCTCGCTATGCGCTCTGGGTCGGAACTGAGGGCGAAATCGCCGAGATGCCAGATCTCATCCTCGGCGCCAACTGTCTCATTCCAGCGGTGGGTCAAAACTTCATCATGCAGCGCCAGGGTCGCAAATGGCCGTTTGGCGATTCGCCAAACCCGCGAATCGCCAAAATGCGTGTCGCTCGTGAAAAATATCGTCATTTGCTAAATCCATACTCTGCGAATCGGCATTCCTGCGGGTAAGATTGCCGCGCACATCGCCGTGTGCATGACGAAGGAGGGCTTTGATGTCTATTCGGTTCGCTCGTTCGGCAATTGTTCTCGCCACGCTTTCGGCTGGGTTTTGCGCGGCGCTTTCGCCTGCAGAGGCTCAGAGCGTGCGCCAGCAGTGCAGCGCGAAATATCAGGCCGCCAAGGCTGCGGGCACTTTGAATGGTCTCGCCTGGCCGCAATTTTATAGCCAATGCACGGCCGAGTTGAAGGGAACCGCGGCCCCGGCGGCGCCCGCCACAGCGCCGGCGCCCGCCACAGCCGTCAATCCCCTCAAGCCCGCGACGGCCGCACCTGCTCCGGCTGCCCCGGCGGCGGTCCCTGGAAACGCTGTCTTCCCGACCGCTATCTCGCCCAGCCATTCCAATGAAAAGCCGGGTGCCGCCCGGCAGAAGACCTGCCTCGATCAATATAATGCCAACAAGGCAACCAATGCCAATGGCGGTCTGAAATGGATCCAGAAGGGCGGCGGTTATTACAGTGAATGCAACAAGCGTTTGAAAGGCTAAAGTTTCTCAAACATAAGCGGAAGCGGCTATGATCGCGCCGGCGAGGCCGAGGGCAATTGCGCCATGCCAAGATCAGCGCTGTCCGCGTGTGATGATCGCAATCGTCGCGATTGCGATTGCATGCTTCGCGTGTTCGGCGATTCGGGCATAAATTGAGTGCTTCGGCCGGGAAGGGCGGTCGTGGTTTATCAAGCCATGCCCTGCCATGCCATGTCACGAGCGGGCGCGGCAAGCGCGGTTGTGATGGACACAGGCTGTGCCTCGACCTATAAGCACGGGGCGCAAGAGCGCTTGTCTTGCGCGGGACCCGGCATTGGCCAGGGGGCTTGCTCGAACAGGATCTTGAAGGTCATGCAAGACATGAGCGTCGCAAATTCTTTCGCGGCTTACTTGGCCGGCCCTTCGGCTCAATCCGAGGTTCTTCGCCGAACCATGGTCGATTGTCAGATCAGGACTTTCGACGTGACGGACCAGCTCCTGCTCGAGCGTCTGCTCGCCGTGCCACGGGAAATTTTCCTTCCCGCCGAACTGGCACCGCTCGCCTATTCCGATTCGAATCTTCTCCTCAGACCAGGTGAGCCGGGCCCAGCGCGCAGCCTTTTGCCGCCCCTTATCCTCGCGCGTCTCATTCAAGGCGCCCGCGTCAGCGCCACCGATCAAGTGCTCGATATAGCTTCGGGAAGCGGCTATTCGACCGCGCTGCTCGCGGGTCTTGCAGGGGATGTCGTTGCCGTCGAATCGGACAAGGGCTTGGCCGATTCGATGCGTCATTCCCTCGACGCCGCCGGTCTGGGGCAGGTCCGCACCTTTGTGGGCCCGCTGGACCAAGGCGCCGCCTCCGAAGCGCCCTTCGATATTATTTTCATCAATGGCGGGGTCGAGGCTAATCTCGATAAGCTTTTCGCCCAATTGAAGGACGGCGGACGCCTGCTCGCAATCCAGCATCTTGCGCGCGACACGACGGGGCGCGCTGGCAAGGCAGTTCGATTCGAAAAGATCGGCGGCGAAATCAGTTCACGCGTCCTTTTTGACGCATCTGCCCCTGTGATCGACGCTTTTCGCAAAGCTGAGCAATTCACGTTCTTTTGAGTGGCGGTAAACGGCGCTTCGGTCCACTGAAAGCTTAACCAAAGGTTCCCTTCTCGTGATCGCAGCCCTCCCCGTTTGAATGAACCGGCAACGCGGCTGCGGCAATTCGTTTCCGGTCGAGCGACTTGCAGGAGGGAACCCTGAGATCAATGGGCGGTCAGGGTACGATGACAGTGTTTCCTGCAAATAATCCGAGACCTTATACCGCCGTTCCGAAGGAACAGACGGTTACTTTGGATTCCGGATATATCAAGGCTCGCAATGGCCACCCCGCCTCTGTCGCATTTTTGCGTCACCTCCCGGTTTTCTTGGGTTGGGCGCTAATTGGCCGCGCGCAAATGCGGGCGAGCGGGTAAGCTGCAGCCTCGCAATGAATCGAGTGGATGGCCCTTTCGGTTTCGGTGCGAGCGGTCTTGGTCGAAGCGGCGTTCCTGTCCCTGCAATTGGGATAGATCCTTGAAGTCTTGGAAGGATGGGTAGGTTTAAGCGATGGATCGCGTCGCGCCTTCGGGCCCCCATGACAAAATACAGGCTTTTGCCCGCCGGTTGCCCGGCTTGATTTTAGGTCTCATCGTCGCCGGTGCGGGCTATGACATGCGCGCCGAGGCTGAAACAATGTCGAGCGCCTTGGCGCGCGCCTATGGCGGCAATCCCGATTTGAACCAGCAACGGGCGGGGGTCCGTGCGGTCGATGAGACGTTGCCGCAAGCCACATCGCAGTGGCGGCCGACGGCCACTGCCAGTGCCCAATATGGTTTCAATTATCTCGACTCCCGTGTGACGGGCGGAAGAACAAGGGCCGCCACGGACCCAGGCACCCTTGCTCTCAGCGTTACGCAGAATCTATTCAACGGCAATCGCACTCTGAATGGCACGCGGCAGGCGCAGTCCAATATTTTCGGGGCGCGCGAGAGCCTCCGCAACACGGAGCAGACTGTTCTGCTCAATGGCGCTACCGCCTATATGGATGTCTTGCGCGATACGGCTGTCCTCAATCTGCGCAAGAACAATATCACGGTCCTTGAAGAGCAATTGCGGCAGACACGGGACCGTTTCAATGTCGGCGAGGTGACACGCACGGACGTCGCGCAAGCGGAATCGAGCCTTGCCTCGGCACGGTCGGATTATTTCGTCGCGCAAGCCAATCTCGAGACGAGCGTTGCCAATTTCCGTCAGGTGATTGGCGTCGAGCCGAAGCATCTCGAGGCCGCGCGGACAATCGAAAGTCTTTTGCCGCGCAATGTCAAAGTCGCCGTTGATGTCGGGCTTGGCGAACATCCAGGCATTCAGGCCGCGCTTCACGAGGTCGATGCCGCGGAGCTGCAGGTCAAGATCAACGAAGGGCAGCTTTATCCGACCGTCGGCGTGACCGGTACTGTTGCGCAAAACTACAATTTTCAGGGCGTCTCGGGAGCCAGGGTTTTCAACGGCGCTGTCACGGCCCAGGTCTCGGTGCCGATTTACGAAGGGGGCCTCTACTATGCTCAGGTGCGGCAGGCAAAGGAAACACTGAGCCAGGCCCGTCTGCAGGCCGATCTGCAACGCAACTCCGTGCGTGCGGCGGTCGTTTCCGCCTGGGGCGTTCTCCAGAGTGCGAAAGCTGTCATCCAATCGACCTTGGCTGCAGTCAAGGCCGCCGAGATCGCCCTGGAAGGCGTCCGCGAGGAGGCAAAAGTCGGCCAGCGCACCACGCTTGACGTGCTCAATGCACAGCAGCTCCTCTTAAATACGCGGGTAGCCCTCGTCTCGGCGCAACACGACAGGGTGGTTGCTTCTTATGCGGTGATGTCCGCTGTCGGGCGTCTGTCGGCAGCCAATCTGAGCCTGAACGTGATCGAATATGACCCGACCATTCATTTCGATCAGGTCAAGGATAAGTGGATTGGGGTGCATACCCCGGATGGGCGCTGAGCCTCATTTTCCCAAGCAGCTCCCCGTTCGCGGATTGGCGCAACGTCTTGAAATCGAAAGCATAAGCGTAAAAGCAATTGCGTCTTTCGTGGAGGCATTGGCTCCCGGATGAGGGGTGCACCTTGGCGAGAAGGGTGAGGGCTTGAGCCCGGCCAAAATCCCGCCGCGCATTGCGTCAACTCGGACCACCTCATCGCGCCGATTGGC
>DASQCU010000113.1:0-3611 GCA_035634575.1 Beijerinckia sp. | reverse complement strand
AGGTTTCGATGCGGGTTGGATAATATTCCGGCTGATCGGTGATGTGTTCGAAAAGGGCGCTGCCCTCCGCATCATAGAAGAAGCGGCAGGGCAGGGTCTTTTGCGGGAGCGAAAGCCCCTCCAGGAAGGCACTCGCGAGATCCGCATCGGCGGCGGGCGCAGATCGTGCAGCGAATTGGGTCATGCAGCCTCGTCAGTTTGGCAGACCTATGCATTTTCGGCGAGGCGCAGGCCGCAGAACTGCCAGCGCTGATGCGGGTAAAAGAAATTGCGATAGGTCGCGCGGGCATGATTGTCCGGCGTCGCGCAGGAACTGCCGCGCAATACCTGCTGATTACACATGAATTTGCCATTATATTCGCCGAGCGCCCCCTCCGAGGCGTGATAACCGGGATAGGGCTGATAGGCGCTTTGCGTCCATTCCCAGACATCGCCGAACATTTGCGTCACGCCATCCTGGCGCGGCGCGGGCAGGGGCCGCAATGCGCCCGAATCCAGCATATTGCCGGTGACCGGCAGATGCGCGGAGGCAGCCTCCCATTCAAGCTCTGTCGGCAGGCGCTTGCCGGCCCAGTGGGCGAAAGCCTCGGCCTCATAATAGCTCATGTGGCAGACCGGCGCGGCGCGATCGACGCTCTGGAGGCCCCAAAGCGTCATTTGCAACCATTGTCCGTCGCGTTGCTCCCAATAGAGCGGCGCGCGCCAACCCTCCCTTTGGACATTGGCCCATCCGTCCGAGAGCCACAAAAGTGGGCGATCGTAGCCGCCATCCTCCATGAAAGCGAGCCATTCGGCATTGGTGACAAGGCGATTGGCGAGCTGGAAAGGTTGCAAAAACGCCTGATGGCGCGGTGTTTCATTATCGAAGGCAAAACTTTGCCCGGCGTGGCCGAACCAGTCGAGACCGCCTGCGATTGAAGTGAAAGCGAGCGGCGCCGGATCCTGGGCCGCGCGCAGGATTGGACTTTCGCGATAGGCGGGACGCAAGGGATTGACGGCGAAAAGGCTCAAAATATCGGTCAGCAAAAGCTCTTGATGCTGCTGTTCGTGATTGATGCCGATTTCGATGAGGCGCATCACCTCTTCGCTTTGGGCGGTCCCGCTTGCGAAAATTTCATGCAGCGCATCGTCGACATGGGCGCGATAGGCGCGCACTTCATAGGCGGTCGGGCGTGTCAGCAAACCGCGCATGGGGCGGGGCACCTGTGGCCCCAGCGTTTCATAATAGGAATTGAAGCAATAATTGAAACGCGCGTCGAAGATTCGGTAATGGCTGAGATGCGGCGCCAGCACGAAGGTTTCAAAGAACCAGGTAGTATGGGCAAGATGCCATTTTGTCGGGCTTGCATCACAATGGGCCTGCGCGCCCTGGTCTTCGAGGCTGAGCGGGGCAGCGAGGTCGAGTGTGAGCCGCCGGGTCCGAAACAGCTTCTGGCGCAGTTCCGTCCGCTTTGCTTCGCTTTCGTTCCTGCTCTCGCGCGCCGCCGGTAGCGTCATTATGAATTCTCCATCTGCTGGACCCGTTCGGGGGCAATGCCCGCCGCCCAGCCTCACCATGCCCCATGGCCAATCGTCGTTGGGCCACAACGGAGCGGCCGGGACTTTGGTTCCCTGGATCGAGAAAACTATGCTGCTTTAATGGCGTTGAGATGAAGTCGAACGCGCGCTTGTGATGAAAGAGGAGGCAGAGCCTTTGCGGGGAAGGATTGCCTTTGGGTTCCTTGGCTACCGCGACCGGATTTCGGAAGAAAATCCTGAGAAATCAAAAAATTCCAAGCTGGATCGCGTTGGCGGACCTGCGCAATCCAGCTTTTTTGACTGAATTTCAGAAGTCAGAAGAATGTGAGGCTCAGGACGCGGCCTTGGCCCGGCGCTTCGCCTCGCGCATCAAATTGAGACATTCGAGCGTTGAAGCCATGTCGAGCGCGGTGAAGCCATCGACCTGATAGTCGAGATCGGCGCCGCCCGCGAGCAATCGCGCCAGCGCCTTGGCTTTTCCGGCAGACGCGGCATACATGAGCGCTGTCGAACCATTGACATTGGCATGGTTGAGATCGGCGCCTGCGGCAATGATCATATCGACAATCTCGGGATCGTCGCCGACGCAGGCAAGCCAGAGCGCCTGGTTGCGGTCATTATTGCAGGCATCGACGCGCGCGCCCGCCTTCAAGAGTTCCGCGACGAGCGCGGGCGGTCCTTTGTGGGCAGCCTGCATCAAGGGGGTCATTTCATTGGCGATGGTCGCATTGACGCCACCGGGCGGAAAACCCTCCGCCTTGAGGAAGGCTTCGAGCGCTTCGCTCAAACCCGCGACAGGGGCTGGCTGCGGGACTGACGCTGTGCCAACCGGCTGCGCGCGCTCGGACTTTTCCCAGTCCTCGAAGCCGCCATCTAAGCTGTAGACCTCGCTGAACCCGGCACCGGCAAAGGCCTTGGCGAAGACCTGACTGGAATTGCCGTGATAGCAATAGATCAGGACCGGCTTATCCTTCGGGGTATCCGACAGGAAACCCATGATATTGGTCTGATCGGCCCGCTCTGCGCCTTCTATATGGCTGCGTCCATAGGAGACGGGATCGCGCACATCGAGCACGAGCGCATTGCCCTTGCTCATGAGGTCACGTGCGAAATCGACATTGATCCGGCGATAGGTCGCAGCCATCCGATAAGCCCCTTGCGTTCAATTGCCGGAAGACTTCTTCCAGCCTTCATAGCCGCCATCGAGGCTATAGACCTTCTTGAAGCGGAAATCGGCGAAGGTCTTTGCGTAAACCTGACTTGCATTGCCGTGATAGCAATAGATCAAGACCGGCTTGTCTTTCGGCGTGCCGGAGAGGAAATTGAAGATATTTGCCTCGGTCACATGCTCAGCGCCTTCGATATGGCCGTTCTCGTAGGAGGTGGGATCGCGCATATCGAGCACGAGCGCTTCGCCGCCAGCCATTAATTTCTGCGCGAAATCGACGCCAACCCGTTCGAAGGTTGCTTCTTCACTCATGGTTTCTGCTCCTTTTTGCGCCGCGCGCGCGTCGCTATCGGTCTCTGGGGATGAGCCGGGGATTTCCCTGTGCTCATAAGGCGGCAAGGTCGTGATGCGCGTATCGACGAGCGGGAGACCCACCGTGAAATGATAGAGCGAGGCGAAAGCCGTATCTTTCAGCCCGAGGATTTCATGTATGGCATCATCGAAATAGCAGCCAATGCCGGTCCCGCGAAATCCGAGCGTTTCGGCTTCGAGATACAGGACCTGCCCGATGAGGCCTGCCTCCCAATGCAATTGCTTGTAGCGCCAGGGCTCAGCGCGCACGAGATCCTCGAATTCGGCCAGCATGCCAAGCGCGAAGCAACTATCGGAGGCAATAGCCTGATGGCAATGGACCGTGCGCGCCACCTTCGTGCAATCGGTCGGCAGCAATTGGAAGAAATTGAGCTGTGGCGGCACATGCTCGGGCCGTTTCCAGGCAAATTCCTGATGCGTTGCCTGGCGAAGCTTCATTTCGGCTTCCGGATTGCGCACCAGGATATAAAGTCCGGGCTCAAGACCATCCACGCGATGAATGAAAAAGATCGGGTGAATGCGGGGCGCATAGGTCCAGATGTCCCAGGGCGCG
>DASQCU010000112.1:0-2219 GCA_035634575.1 Beijerinckia sp. | reverse complement strand
GCATTATGGCGGCCAACGTCTTCGCGCAGGGCAACGAGACCTTGCGCCGGAGTCCAGAAAGCCGCCGCATGCACGGCGCGGGTTTCCCTGTTGAGGGTCTGTGCAGGCGAGAGCGATGCCATGGCCGCGATGATTGCCTCGGCCTTGAAGCGGTGCCTGGCCTCGACATGCGGCGTCGGCCGCATGGCCTCCTCAAGACTTTCGATGCCGCAAAGACCACATCCCGTCGGTCCCGCCATGCTTCGGCGCCGGGCTGCGTAAGGCTTCGCCCGCGATTCGGGCAGCCAGGCGCGAAGCTCAATGCCAAGCCGCGAAACGACCACGTCGAGGCTCACTATCTCGCCGGGGTCGTCGATCAGGCCTTCAGTGATCGCAAAACCATAAGCGAAATCCTCGAGATCGGCAGGCGTTGCCATCATCACGGCGTGGGTCGAGCCGTTATAGGTGAAGGCGATCGCTGTTTCCTCTGGCACGGCCCGCGTTGAGGATGCGGCCTTGGACCCCCGTTGCGCGAGGCAGGTCACCATGACGGCCTGGGGTGGCGGGGGAAGTTCTTCCTCGTTGAAATCGTCGATCATTGCGCGGCTTCGGTCATTGGTGATGGGTAGCAACCACTATGCTTGCGAGCCATTGACACTGGTACATCGAGTTGCCGAACTCCAGCGCGCAAGGCGAGAATGTGAAAGCTGTTTTACGATCGGGACGAAATGGCGAACACAAAGGCGACGAATCGCTGATTGCGTCGTGTTGCCCTGTTGTTTCAACCAATATATGGGGGCATTTTTTTCTTCACCCACTGAATGTGCATTTGCTCAAACCCGTTGTTCCGCCAAGCTTCGTGCCGCATTTACTTTATTTGTGTCATTTCGAAGCTAAATTTGTCTGGTCCGCGCGGGCTAGGCCCCAAGCGGTGAGGAGGTCACGATGATTGCGGGCCAATTGGCGCTTGTCGCTGCCGCGGTTTTCACCGGCGCGGCCTTCTACATCAATTTCGCGGAACAGCCAGCCCGGCTTGGTCTTGAAGATCGAGCTCTTCTCGCTGAATGGAAGCCCGCCTATAAGCGCGGCTTTGCCATGCAGGCCCCTTTGGCGGTGGCGGGCTTCCTTTTGGGCCTATGCGCTTTCTGGTTCCAGGGCGATTGGCGTTGGCTCGCCGGAGCGCTTTTTCTTGTCACCAATGTGCCTTACACATTGTTCGTGATTATGCCGACAAATGAACGGCTGACGGCGACCGGCCCTGAGAGTGCAGACCCCGCAAGCCGCGCACTGATCGAAAAATGGGGCCGGTTGCATGCAGTGAGAACTATTTTGGGAGCAATCGCTGTTGCCTTTTTCTTCTGGGCCGCGATCGTGACAGCTTGCTAGGGCCCTTTCTGGGAAGAGGACTCCGGTGCGCCGTCCGGAAATGCAATTGAATTGCTTGATCGAGCGCGGGGGAGGGTGCCATGACCCAAATAAGAGCAGGGATCGGCGGCTGGGACTTCGCGCCTTGGCGTGACAATTTCTATCCAAAGGGCCTGCCGCACACGCAAGAACTCAGATTCGCGAGCCTCCACGTAACCACGATCGAGATCAATGCGACTTTTTATCGGACGCAAAAGCCAGACAGTTTCCGCCGGTGGGCGCAAGAGACACCGGATGAATTTGTCTTTTCATTGAAGGCGCATCGTCTGACGACACACCGCAAGACACTTAGCGAGGCGGCCCCCTCGATCGAACATTTTCTCGCCAGCGGTCTTTTGGAACTGGGGTCGAAGCTCGGCCCAGTGCTCTGGCAATTCGCCCCGACAAAAAAATTCGACCCTGAGGACTTCGAGACCTTCCTCGCCGCTTTGCCGCATGAAGCGGAAGGGATAAAGCTCCGCCACGCCGTTGAAGTGCGGCATGCTAGCTTCTGCAATCCCGCCTTCGTCGCGCTGACCCGGCATTATGACGTCGCGATTTGTCTCTCCGATTCGGAAAAATATCCTATGATCGCCGATGCCAGCGGCGATTTGATCTATGCTCGATTACAAAAAAGCGTAGCGGGACAGGCCAATGGCTATGCCGCCAAGGACATTGCGGCCTGGTGCGAACGCGCGAAATTATGGGCGCAAGGCAAGCAGCCGCAGGACCTGCCCTATTTCGCCGGGCAGGAAATAAATTCCAAATCCCGCGATTGCTTCATCTATTTCATTTCTGGTGCCAAGGAACGAAACCCTGCCGCCGCCATGGCGCTT
>DASQCU010000111.1:0-8317 GCA_035634575.1 Beijerinckia sp. | reverse complement strand
GAATTGTCTTGTCATAGTCCTGCCGGTGCGCATGCGTTCAATATGATTTGAAAAGTTCAGCGCTCCGCTTTTACCTTGAATAGGAGAGGATTTTTTGGCTCCGTTCGGGTAAACGCCACATTTTCCTTTGCAAACGGCGATATATACCCTGAATCCTTGAGGATTCAGCAAATCGCTTACGCGAGAGCGATTTGGCTCAAGTGGCATCGCCAGTTCCTGCGGAACGGCGGTATATCAGAGGCACGGAAGGTGGAGCAAGACGAGCGAGGCACATTATAGATGACTATATAAGGGAAGAAGCCTGCTCTAATCAGCTCCACCAGGCGAGCTCATATTGAAAGGTCGAGCGCAGTTGAGGGAACAAACATGGAATATCTTCACACGATGGTCCGGGTTCGCGATCTCGCAAAATCCCTTGATTTCTATTGCGACAAATTTGGTCTCGTAGAGGTTCGCCGCATTGAGAATGAAAAAGGCCGCTATACTTTGGTTTTCCTTGCGGCACCAGGGGATGTGGAGCGGGCGATCAAATTCAAGGCGCCGCTGATCGAGTTAACCCATAATTGGGATCCGGAGGATTATGCTGGCGGCCGGAATTTCGGTCATCTTGCCTATAGTGTCGAGGATATTTACGCCACTTGCGAAAGGCTTATGCAGGGTGGGGTAACGATCAATCGCCCGCCGCGCGATGGCCATATGGCTTTTGTCCGTTCGCCCGACAATATATCGATCGAAATCCTCCAGAAGGGCGAGCCCAAGCCGCCGCGGGAGCCTTGGACTTCAATGCCGAATATTGGCGTGTGGTAGGACCCATTGTTTTCCTTGCGGAACCAAATTTGGAGACCCGCGTTAGGCGGTCAAAGAAAACGAGGACTAAGCTTTGATGCTCGACGGGGTTTCTGGGTCCAAGCCCGCCGCGCTGGAAAAAGGCGCATTGGCGCAAATCGCGTCCATCTCTTTATGCGCATTCTTCTTAGACGTGGATGGCACGCTTCTCGACATCAAACCGCGCCCGGGCGATGTCGTCGCGGATGCCGAGTTGCAGATTCTTTTGACCAATTTTCGCAAGGCGGCGGGCGGCGCACTGGCGCTCGTGAGCGGCCGCATGATCCACGATCTCGACCGCATATTTGCGCCCTTGATTTTCCCTGCGGCCGGTCTCCATGGGGCCGAAATCAGGTTTGCCGATGGCGCGCGTATTTTCGCGAAAAGCGATGCCATGGATGCGGCGCGACCCGACGTCCGGCAATTCGTCTCACGTCATCCAGGCCTCATGCTGGAGGATAAGGGCGCGACCCTTGCCATTCATTTCCGGCAGAGACCTGAACTCGCCAGCGAGGTTCTCGCTTTCCTGTCGGAGTTTGGGCCCGCTCGCGATCTTGCCGTGCAGGAAGGCAAGATGGTCGCCGAGTTGAAACAGGTTCAGTTCGACAAAGGCACCGCGCTTGCCTGCCTTCTTGCACAGCCGCCATTTTATGGCCGCAAGCCCATTTTCATCGGGGACGACCTGACCGATGAAGCGGGCTTCGAATTCGTCAACGCGGCCGGGGGGATCTCGATCCGGATTGGGACACCGGAGTTTCTGACAAAGGCACAACACTGCCTGGAGAGCTCCTCCGATTTGCGGGCGCAGCTGATAGCGCTTCTCGCCTGATATACCGCCGTTCCGCAGGAACAGGCGGTGCCACTTGAGCCAAATCGCTCTCGCGTAAGCGATTTGCTGGAAAGGAACCCTGAATTCCTTCGGATTCAGGGTATACCAAGGATCGCAAAAGGCGATCCTTGGTTCCTTTCTCGAATTTTCGCTTTTTCAAAGGGTTGGCGAAAATTCGAGAGCAGCACCACAGGTCATTCTTTATGGCTGGTGGCACGCTGAATAGAACGGTTACTTTGTACTACAGGTCCGCTTCTGTTTGCTGCAGTGCATCACGAATATTTGTGGCTCGTGTCATAATAAAGTCAGCATCAGCTTGTATGTTACTAAGTAACGTAAGCTAAGGCATTTCAGTTCTTTGTCTAGTTAACGCTTTTTTTTCATTATTCATTTGGGTTTTCAAGACCATGCGTGTGGGTCCGCAGCCAATGTCCTCTATTGATGAAATCGTTCGCAATTGTTCGCACGAAAAGGTGGCTCAGGCTGCGGTTGCGTCACTCGGGTGTGATGTCGCTGGCAAAGTCGGCGTGCTGGCCACATCCCGCGGGATGTCGGTTGGTGCCTTTACAGCGCAGACTGTGCGGCAATTCCATGAGAGGGGTGGCGATACCGAGAAACGCGCCTTGGGACGGGCGATGCACGGAGCGGATCAGCCGATTCTGTCCGGGCTGCATCATATTCTTCGGCCCATCCTCGAGGAATGCGACTGAAGCTGATCGCTGATGGGTGAAATCGCTGTTGGGTGAAGCGGTCACAATCGGTCTTCTTCAAAATCCTGGCAGGAAAAACCGAACATGGACAGGCCTTCCTCCAGTTGGTCTGACACGGTTGGGATGCCGAGGAGAAAAGCCGCAGTCGACGGCTCCGGCCGCGACTCCGCTACGCGCATGGCCTCGCTCCATTCTTCCTTGGAATAGTCGCCGCCGCCGACGAGGCACAGAGCTATAAGCTCGCGCTGTTCGTCCTCGTTCATCGCCTCGATGAATTCTTCCAATTCCTTGCGGACTGACGAATCCTTCCGGTCGATGTACACGGACACGAATCCATCGTCGCTCGCGTTGGAGGAACTGCCGGTTGCCTCTTCCGCCTGCACGTCATATTCGCGCGCCTTCACGATGATGAAGCAAACCTTTTCGGGGTTGAGTTCGGCAAGCATGGCAAGCCTTTCCGCCTCTTCCGGGCAGTCTCAAAGCAAAACCGATCTAGCAGCGCGAAGTTCCCGATCATACCAGCGGTGATAAAGAATGACCCTTGGTGCCACTCTCGAATTTTCGCCATCCCTGAAAAAGCGAAAATTCGCGAAAGGAACCAAGGGCGAAGCTGGCCAAAGGTTCGGCCGGGCGAAGCCTGGTGGAATGGCCAGCGGAGGGCGCCCTTTGCGATTCCTGGTATAATGGATCGCGCAAAGGGGAACCTGATCAGGCGCTTTGCCGGAATTCGCCGTCCCATTGCGGGCGGGCTTCGATCTGTTCGATGATCGTCGAGACGAAAGCATCGAGATCTTTTTGCGACCGGCCTGTAATGAGATTGTCATCGACGACAACGTTCCGATCGATCCACTCGCCCCCGGCATTCTCTATATCGGTCTTGATCGAACTCCAGGACGTGAGCTTGCGCCCCTCGACGGCGGCCGCCTCGACGAGCAGCCAGGGCGCGTGGCAGATCGCCGCCACGAGCTTTCCCGAATCCAGAAAATCGAGGATCAGATCAATGGCATCGTCATTTGTGCGCAGGGCGTCTGGATTCATCTGTCCGCCGGGCAGAACCACGCAGTCATAGTCCTTCGGATCGACAGAGATAATCTCGACATCGACAGGGACCTTTTCGCCCCAGTCGTTCTTATCCCATCCCGTGATTTCCGGGGCCTTCGGCGCGGCCACCCGTACCAAGGCTCCCGCTTCCCGCAATTTCTTGAGCGGAACCAGAAGTTCGGCCTGCTCGAACCCATCCGTTGCCATGATCAGAATCCTCGCCTCGCTGATCTTCGGCATGGTTCTCCCTCCCATGGATGATGACCCTTGGTTCATTTCGCAATGGCGAAATCGGGTCAAATGGAACCGGCTCGAAGAAGTAAGGTTCCTACCCGCAACTTCCGCGGATTGGGATGGAAGGTGGTTCAAATCGCCGCAGTGGCGGCGCGAAGAATGATGTTTTGCGTTCCCTGGGGCGCCTCGTCCTTCGACTTCAGGACGAGGGCTTCGTGCTGGAGGATTGGCGGCGCGCCCAGGGACGTGTATCCACGACGGCCTCGGGACCAAGGGCTGGCTGATAAAACCTGCCAAAATCCGGACGGCGCCCGGCATCAAGAAGCTTCAGGGTTGCGGGGTCGGTGATCTCGAAAGCATCGAAGCCGCAGCGCGCCAGATATTGCAATTGGTCGAATAATATATCGCCTGTCGCGCGCAATTCTCCTTTATAGCCGTAATAATCGCGGATCTCGCGGGCCATGGAATAGCCGCGTCCGTCGGTGAACTTGGGGAAGTTGATGAGGACGAGCGAGAGCCGGGGCAGGTCAGCCACCAGCGCCTCGATCTTTGTGCCAGGTTCGAGCAGGAGGCCGAAAGCGACATTGGTTTTCTTTTGTTCCGGCCAGCCTTGCCATGCTTTCAGAGTCAGGATGATGTGACCCTCTTGCGGCAGCTCCTCGCCCTCGCCGAGGCGACGCCAAATGTCTTCTTGAAAAGCACCGTCCTTGAAATAGGCCATTGTCAACTTTCGGGCGAGTTATGTGCGAACGGGCAAGCCGAAGCGCCAGTTTTCTTGATCGGAATCTCTTCCAAAATCAAGGCTGTAAAAGCGAAATTCGAGGCGAAGGCCCCGGAATCCTGCCGCAACGGGCGCTCAAAGATTATCCGATGGCGCCAGCGCCGCAGTGTGAATGCCGCATTCGAGCTTGCCCTTGCCGCGCCAGCGCCCGGCGCGGGCGTCCTCACCGGGCCGGACCGGCGACGTACAGGGAATGCAGCCAATCGATGGATAATTCTTGGCGACAAGGCTGTGACGGGGCAAAGCGAAGGTGTCGAGATAGGCCAGAATCTCGCTCGCCGACCAGCCGGCCAGCGGATTGATCTTCACTTTTCCACCTTCCGTCTCGAACAGGGATAGACTCGCGCGCGTCGCGGCCTGGAACCGCTTCCGGCCGGTGATCCAGGCCTCATATCCTGTGAGGGCTTCCGCCAGCGGCACGACCTTGCGAATTTCGCAGCAGCGATCGGGATCGCTCGCCCACAGGAAGTTTTCCGGGTCCTCCTTGGCGAGTGTTTCCGGATTGGGCGGGACATTGATCACATTGGTCAAGCCAAGATGGCCGGTCAGCTGATCGCGATAGGCAAGCGTTTCTTCAAAAAGCACGCGCGTGTCGATGAAGACCACCGGCAAAGCCTTGTCGATCTGCGCAACCATATGAAGCAGCACGGCGGAATCGGCGCCAAAGCTGGAGACGAGCGCGATTTGGCCGGCAAACAGATCCTCGATCGCCAGACGCAAGAATTTTTGCGTGTCGATCGCGGCGAATTTCGTCGCGAGCCGGGCTGCTGTCGCTTCATCGCCAAAGAGGGTGAGGTCAGGCGCGCTCATATAAGGCCTCCTTGAACGGCGCCATTCCAACCCGCCGATAGGCTGTTATGAAATCCTCGTTCTTGTCATTGCGGATCTTCAAATAGGCATCGACCAGCCTTTCGACCGCATCCACAATCTCTTCGGACGAAAAGCTGCGGCCCGTGATCTGGCCGATCGAGCAGGTCTCATCCGCCGCGCCGCCGAGCGTGATCTGATAGGCTTCGGTGCTGCTCTTATCGAGGCCGAGAATGCCGATATGGCCGACATGGTGGTGGCCGCAGGCATTGATGCAGCCGGAAATATTGATCTTGAGTTCACCGATTTCAGCGGCGCGTTCGCTATCGCCGAAACGTTCGGAAATGCGTTGCGCGACCGGGATCGACCGCGCCGTTGCGAGCGAGCAATAATCCAGCCCCGGGCACGAGATGATATCGGTGACGAGACCCGCATTGCCGGTTGCAAGACCATGCCCCGAGAGCTGGTCGAAGACCGCTGCAATATCGTCGAGGGCGACATGCGGCAGGACGAGATTTTGCTCATGCGAGACGCAGATCTCATCGTGTGCATAGCGTTCCGCGAGATCGGCGATGAAATCCATCTCCGTCGCGGTGGCGTCACCCGGAATGCCCCCCACGGGCTTTAGCGAGATCGTCACAATCCCGTAACCCGGCACCTTATGTTCCGCGACATTCTGCGCGACGAAGCGGGCGAAGGCCGGATCCTTTGCCTTGCGCGCCTCGAATGCAACAGAGGATACCGGACGGGCGGGCAGGGCAGGCAGAGCGAAATAGGCGCGGATGCGTTCGATTTCGGCCTGCGGCAGGGTCAGAGGTTCTTCGCGATGATTGGCGAAATCTGCCTCGACCTGCGCGCGGATCGCTTCCGGGCCTTTTTCATGGACGAGGATCTTGATGCGCGCCTTGAATTTATTGTCGCGGCGTCCTTCCAGATTATAGATGCGCAGGATCGCATTCGTATAGGTAAGAAGATCAGCCTTTGGCAGGAAATCGCGGATCTTATGCGCAATCAAAGGCGTGCGCCCCTGGCCGCCGCCGACATAGACGGCAAAACCGACTTCGCCCTGATCGTTCTTGACAATCTGATAGCCGATGTCGTGCACCTGGAGGGCCGCGCGATCCTTCGGCGCGCCATTCACCGCGATCTTGAACTTGCGCGGCAGGAAGGAAAATTCCGGGTGGAGAGAGGACCATTGCCGCAAAATTTCGGCATAGGGACGCGGATCCTCGATTTCATCGGCGGCGGCACCTGCGAAATGATCGGCGGTGACATTGCGGATGCAATTGCCCGAAGTCTGGATCGCGTGCATCTCGACTTCGGCAAGCTCGTTCAAAATGTCGGGGCAATCGGCAAGCGCCGGCCAATTGAACTGTATGTTCTGCCTTGTCGTGAAATGACCGTAGCCTTTGTCGTAACGGCGCGCGATGAAGGCGAGCTTGCGCATTTGTTTCGACGATAAGGTGCCGTAGGGAACCGCGATGCGCAGCATATAGGCGTGCAATTGCAGATACACGCCGTTCATCAGCCGCAGCGGCTTGAACTGCTCTTCGTCGAGCTCTCCGGAAAGACGGCGCGCGACCTGATCGCGGAATTGGGCCACGCGCTCGGCGACAAATTGAGCGTCGAATTCATCATAGCGATACATTGCCAACTCCGCTTGGCGTTGGACCAACGCCCATAAAGTAACCGGGTGTGTTGTTGATTGAGATGATGCGAAAACCGGGCAAGCTATAGCCAAGGATGAGGGAATACCCAATCCAGGCTGGACTCGATTGCGAAAAAGGCCGATCAGGAACGTGGCGCGAAATCGACCGTCGGTCCTTTGGCCCGAATTGCATTCCTCAAGCTGACGGCGTGCAAACCTTCCGGATTCGCGGTCACTTCGACGAGGAAGGGATCGAGAATGAGATTTTTCTTCGCATCATTGCGGGCAGCCTCCAGTCCCGCCTCGGCCAGCGCCTCGCTTTCGAAACAATTCGCCTGGTTGAGCTGATCGGCCCAGGTGCCGTCTGGCCGAAGATAGACCACAATTCCATCGGTGAGGCGATTGGCGGAAACAACCTTGAGCATGGCTTTCATTTATGTAGCGAAGACGGATGAACTCGCATATAGATCAATTAACGGCGTTTGGCGAGGTTTAATGATAAATTGCAGAACATGGATGTAAAATAGCCCACTCCGCAAACCTGTTGCGAGTTTGAAAGAAGAGCCGGTGCAATTTTAGGCAAATTGCTCTTTAATTGCTCGATTTGTCAGACAGGAACCCCGAAATCCCGAGAATGCGGCGTTATGAGCCCAGGTCCACATTCGGCGAATTGAAATACAGGCTTGGAAATAGATCCGGAAAGTCGATCCGGAAAAACGAGGTGTTCCTGAGATGCGGCGCAATTCCATTCTGCCAGGATTTGGCCTGACGCTCGGCTACACGCTCGTCTATCTCGGCGTCATCGTGATCCTGCCGCTTGCCGCCCTCATCCTGCGCGCATCAAGCGTCGGTCCATTGGGCCTGTGGCATATTGCGAGCGAGCCTCGCGTTTTTGCCGCCTTGAAGACCAGTTTCGGGATCGCCTTGGCCGCGGCTGCGATCAATGTCGTCTTTGGCGGGATCGTCGCCTGGGTTCTGGCGCGTTATGATTTTCCCGGCCGCAGGCTCTTGGACGCCGCCGTGGATCTGCCTTTCGCGCTGCCGACAGCGGTCGCCGGAATTGCGCTCGCCGCGATTTACGCCCCGACAGGCTGGATCGGTGCGCTGATCGCGCCGCTTGGCTGGAAGATCGCCTATACGCCGCTTGGCATTGGTGTCGCCTTGATCTTCATCGGCCTTCCTTTCATCGTGCGGACCGTTCAGCCGGTCATCATCGAACTTGAAAGCGATGTCGAGGAAGCTGCCGCGACCTTGGGTGCGTCCCGGCTGCAGACATTGAGGCGCATAATTCTGCCCGCGCTGGCGCCCGCCCTTTTGACAGGCTTTGCCTTGGCCTTTGCGCGCGGAGTCGGTGAATATGGTTCGGTCATCTTCATCGCGGGCAATCTGCCTTTCGTCTCGGAGATCGCGCCGCTCCTTATTATCGTCAAGCTCGAGCAATT
>DASQCU010000110.1:0-2914 GCA_035634575.1 Beijerinckia sp. | reverse complement strand
CTCGAAAAAGGCGACGAGCACTAAGCGTGCCACTATTCCAAGGTCCTCCGATATTACCAAGGAATTCCGCAAGGATTGGAACCGGCTCAGCAAGACGGGCCGCTACAACATGGCAGATCTGAAGAATGTCATGTGTCTTCTGGTTGCCAATGACGCCCCGCTGCCACCGCAATACAGGGACCATGAACTGACCGGAGAATGGAAGGACTACCGTGAGTGCCACATTCACGGCGATTACCTGCTGATATACCGGGTCGATGGAAAAGGCGACGATCAGGTCGTCATCTTCGCACGGATCGGCACGCACGCCGAACTCTTTGAATAGGAGGCCGTCGCGAAATTCCAATTCGCTTATGTCCGTCGAGCATGGCGGCGGCCATCGCGCCGCTCAACGCCAACCCTTGGAAGGAGTGCGCCCGCGCGCGAATGGAATTTTCTCGCACATTGATGCCAAAACAACCCTCTGCCGCGCTTTCGGGCTGCCGATCCCTGTGTTAGAAGGCCGCTAACTCTGCTTTGTAACGGCCGGACTGGTCGCAATGGATGAATGTGGATATGAGCGAGCGGCGCTCCAATTTCGATTATGAAGACTTGATCGCCTGCGGGCGCGGCGATCTGTTCGGGCCGGGCAATGCGCAATTGCCTTTGCCGCCCCTCCTCATGTTCGACAAGATCGCCACGATCTCGGAAGAGGGCGGTGCCAATGGCAAGGGCATCATCCGGGCCGAATTCGCGATCAAGCCTGACCTCTGGTTTTTCGGCTGTCATTTCAAAGGCGATCCGGTCATGCCTGGTTGCCTTGGCCTCGACGCGCTCTGGCAGCTTCTCGGCTTTTATCTCGGCTGGCTCGGCCTGCCGGGGCGCGGCCGGGCGCTTGGCGTGGGCGAAGTCAAATTTTCCGATCAGGTCCTGCCGACCGTCAAGCGAATCATCTATGGCGTCGATTTGAAGCGAGTTTTCAAGACCAAACTGGTGCTCGGTATTGCCGATGGCTGGCTGGAAGCCGATGGAACGCGCATATATGAAGCCAAGGACCTGAAGGTCGGCCTGTTCCAGGCCGCAACGCCAACGTCAGCGTGACCTTAAAGATTTAGGTCTGGTCCGATCGGGGGAATATTGCGCGGGAGAAGCGAATGAGACGAGTCGTCGTCACCGGAATGGGTATTGTGTCCTCGATCGGCAACAATAGCCAAGAGGTGCTGGCCTCGCTGCGGGAGGCTAAATCCGGCATCGTCCGGTCGGACAAATATGCCGAACTCGGCTTTCGCAGCCAGGTTCATGGCGCCCCGACGCTCGACCCGGAAAGCATGATCGACCGACGCGCCATGCGTTTCCATGCCGCAGGCACCGCCTGGAACCATGTCGCGATGGATCAGGCGATCCTTGATGCTGACCTCGCCCCAAGCGAAGTTTCGCATGAGCGCACCGGCATCATCATGGGGTCGGGCGGGCCTTCCGCCCGGACAATCGTCGAATCTGCCGATATTACCCGCGCCAAGGGGCCGAAGAAGGTCGGGCCTTTCGCCGTGCCGAAATCCATGTCCTCGACCGCTTCGGCGACGCTGGCCACCTGGTTCAAGATCAAGGGGGTCAATTATTCGATTTCTTCCGCCTGCGCGACCTCGAATCATTGCATCGGCAATGCCTATGAAATGATCCAATATGGCAAGCAGGATCTGATGTTTGCGGGCGGCTGCGAGGAACTCGACTGGACGCTTTCGGTCTTGTTCGACGCGATGGGCGCGATGTCCTCTTCCTTCAACGACCGGCCGGCCGTCGCCTCGCGTGCCTATGACAAGGACCGCGACGGTTTCGTCATTGCCGGCGGCGCGGGCGTTCTCGTGCTTGAGGAATTGGAGCACGCCAAGGCGCGCGGCGCGAAAATCTATGGCGAGATCGCGGGTTATGGGTTGACCTCGGACGGGCACGATATGGTTGCGCCTTCCGGCGAAGGCGCGGTGCGCTGTATGCGCATGGCGTTGGAGACGGTCAAAACCCCGATCGACTATATCAATCCCCACGCAACCTCGACAGGCATTGGCGATCTGAAAGAGATCGAGGCTATTCGCGAAGTGTTTGGCTCTGGCGAAAAATGCCCGCCGATTGCCGCGACCAAATCGCTGACCGGCCATTCGCTTGGCGCGACAGGCGTGCAGGAGGCCATCTATTCCTTGTTGATGATGCAGAGCGGTTTCATCTGCGAGAGCGCCAATATAGATGAACTCGACCCCGCCTTCGCGGACATGGACATAGTCCGCAAGCGCCGCGATAATGTGCAATTGCGGGGCGTCTTGTCGAATTCCTTCGGCTTCGGCGGCACCAATGCCACCATTGTCTTAAAGCATGTCGATGCCTGAAATATCCGGTTTGATGCAGGGCAAGCGCGGCCTCGTGATGGGCGTCGCGAATGATCATTCAATCGCCTGGGGCATTGCCCGGAAACTTGCCGAACAGGGCGCAGAACTTGCCTTCACCTATCAGGGCGAAGCGCTTGGCAAAAGGGTCAAGCCGCTGGCTGAAAAGCTCGGCGGGTCCTTGGTCCTGCCTTGCGATGTCGAAGAGATCGCCTCTCTCGACGCGGTTTTCGCCGCTCTCAAAGAGGCGTGGGGCGGGCTCGATTTTCTCGTTCACGCGATTGCTTATTCGGACAAGGCCGAACTCAAAGGCCGCTATGCCGATACGACGCGCGAAAATTTCGCCCGTACCATGGTCATTTCCGCCTTTTCCTTCACGGAGGCCGCCAAACGCGCCGCGCCTTTGATGGAAAAAGGCGGGGCGATGCTGACACTCACCTTCGGCGGCGCGACCCGCGTCATGCCGAATTATAATGTCATGGGTGTCGCCAAGGCGGCCTTGGAGGCGAGTGTGCGCTATCTTGCCGCCGATTATGGCCCGCAGCAGATCAGGGTCAACG
>DASQCU010000109.1:0-2422 GCA_035634575.1 Beijerinckia sp. | reverse complement strand
AATCTTTGGGCGACCTGGTGCGTGCCTTGCCGGCAGGAAATGCCGGCGCTGGATCAGCTTGAAGCCAAGCTCGGCTCCAAGGATTTCGAAGTGGTGGCGGTCAATATAGATACCGCCAAGCTCGACCGGCCCAAGGCGTTTCTGAATGAGGCCGGGGTCAAGAGTCTCGCCTTTTATGCCGATAATACGGCCACGATATTTCAGAATTTGCGCACGGCCGGCAAGGCGCTCGGGCTGCCGACGACGATTCTGATCGGCAAGGATGGCTGCGAGATTGGCACCATGGCAGGCCCGGCAAATTGGGATTCCGCCGACGCCTTGGCGCTTCTCACGGCAGGTCAGAGCTGACGGGCCTCGATTTCGGCCAAGGCACGGGCATGATGGCTGGCTGATTCCTTCGAGAAACAGCAAAAAACGATTCGATCGAACCATTTTCGGGCGTCGGTCAGAGCAATGGTTGCAATCGCGATCCGCGCCGCGCGGCCCGCCGGAAAACCATAGACCCCTGTCGAAATGGCGGGAAAGGCGATGGAATGCAGGTCGTGCTTGCGCGCGACTTCGAGCGAGCGGCGGTAGCAGGACGCGAGAAGCCGGTCCTCGTCATGCGTGCCGCCGTGCCAGACCGGCCCGACCGTATGGATGATAAAGCGCGCCGGCAGATTATAACCGCCAGTGATCTTCGCATCGCCCGTCGCGCAGCCGCCGAGTTGGCGGCATTCGTCAAGGAGATCGGGACCTGCCGCGCGATGGATTGCGCCATCCACGCCGCCGCCACCGAGGAGGGAATTATTGGCGGCGTTGACAATGGCATCAAGCGCGAGCCTGGTTATATCGTTGACGATGATTTCCAACGCCGTGACGCCCGGACAGAACACAGCCACGGACCGTCGCAAAGTGCGGCCCCTGGTGACTTGCCGGAATTTTCGCTTGTTTCAAAAAGGGCGAAAATTCCGAGCCTCCGAGGAAATCTAGTGCGCTTTCAATCCGCCTGGAAAGCAGAAAGTGCTTTATCCGCTTCGGATTTGCACAGGACCTTGTTTGCGGAATCTGCGCTCGACGGGGAACCCTTTTCAAAGGGCGTAGCCTCATCCTGAGGAGCGCCGAAAGGCGCGTCTCGAAGGATGATGTCAAGGGGGGCGCCGCCCTCGCGCTTCGAGACGGGCTCTGCGAGCCCTCCTCAGCGTGAGGGCTTGAGCATTTTCAGGCGAAGTGGATGCCGGTTCGCCGTCTGAAAATGCGATAAAACAAACAAGCAAAAAGCCCGGCTGGTGCCGGGCTTCTCAATGCGCTTCACACTTGTTCGGCGGTCTCAGGCCTTGCTCGGCAACTTGACGTCGATGCCCTTGCCCGCGAAATGCGACACGAGTTCGCCGGACTGGAACATTTCACGGACGATATCGCAGCCGCCGATGAACTCGCCCTTGACATAGAGCTGGGGAATCGTCGGCCAGCTGGAGAAGTCCTTGATGCCCTGACGGATCTCGTCATTTTCGAGGCAGTTCACATGCTCGTAATTGACGTCGAGATGCCCGAGGATCTGGACGAGCTGACCGGAAAAGCCGCATTGCGGGAAGTTCGGGGTGCCCTTCATGAAGAGGACGACGTCATTCTTGTCGACAATCGACTGGATCAGATCGCTAACGGCAGACATTGTAATGTCCTTTCTGGATGAGTTTTGACCTTCCCGCGCTTCTGGATTGGGGGAAAGTCAAATCGGAGGAAAATCTGGGACCTCTTCAGGCAAAGCGTCCGCGCTTGTCAGAATCCCTACTTAAGCCTGTTTGGGCGCGTAGGTTGTGAGCTGCAGAGCATGAAGCACGCCACCCATGTTGCCGCCAAGCGCCTTATAGACGATCTGATGCTGCTGAAGCTTCGTCTTGCCGATGAATTCGGAGGAAATCACAACCGCAGCATAATGATCTTTGTCGCCGACAAGATCTGTGACCTGAACCTTGGCGTCCGGAATGCCTTCCTTGATGAGCCGCTCGATTTCAGATTGTTCCATAGGCATGTTGAATTCGTCCTCGTCTTTTCGATGGGCCGCGATCAGCCGAGCCAAGCTTTTCCAGGCAACGATGTCGAAAGCTTAGCCCGCGCACAAACCCTCTAAATTCCTGAGCCAGCCATATAACGGGGCAGCCACTCCTCGTGGTCCCGCTTCAGGTCATCAATCAATATGGCCATCTCGGTGCCAAGGGTCAACGAATTCCCCCCTGTCTCACCGACGATTTGGCAGGCAACGCCAGCTGTTTCTGCCTCGATTCGGATCGCCTCTGCCTTTTCCGGTGCAACCGTGACAATATACCGCGCTTGATCTTCGCCAAAAAGAAATGCAGCCGCAGGAACAGCGGCCGGAAGTGCGATCGTCGCGCCAATGCCGCCAGCAATCGCCATTTCGGCAAGCGCGACCGCCACCCCGCCA
>DASQCU010000108.1:0-3521 GCA_035634575.1 Beijerinckia sp. | reverse complement strand
ACAAAGAGCTGGCTTGCCGCGCGGACCTCGGAGGCGATGAAATCGCTGGTCACCCGGACTCGTGCCAATTCCCTGGTATCGGAATGAACGATCATCCAAAAGGTTCGAATGAGCGACACCTCGTCGCTTAAAATGCGGATCAGACGCGGATCAGCATCGGCGATGAAGCAGGGCAGAATGCCAAAGCCGGCTCCGGCGGCAACAGCCTGCACTTGGGCATTAAGGTTCGAGCTCTTGAATTTCGGAACGATGTCCTTCGATATGAGCGGGACGTAATCGAGTTCCGGCGTAAAAATAAGATCATCAATATAGCTGACAAAAGCGTGGCGGCAGAGATCTTGAGGCGCCTTGATGCTCGCCCATAGATCCTTGCGGTCCTCGCTCGCATAGACCCCAAGTTCGTAATCGGTCAGCTGTCTTGCGTGAAGACGGCCCTGCTCGGGAAGCGACAGGCCGATGGCAATATCGGCTTCGCGCTTGGAGAGGCTGAAGCTTCGCGGGGTCGCGATGAGCTGAATCTCGAGGTCTGGATGCAACTCGGTTAACCGGCCGAGCCTTGGCGCCAGAAACATGGTGCCAAAACCATCTGGCGCGCCGATGCGGACGATGCCGGAAACCTTGGAGCTCTTATTGGTGAGCTCCGACTGGATGCCGAAAACCCTGCTTTCGATCTCTTCCGCGCGCCTGAGCAATTGTTCGCCGTGCGGGGTCAGCGCATAGCCGGATGCGCCGCGATCGAAAAGCTTGGTCAGAAGCTCACGCTCCAATGTCGTCAGGCGGCGGCTCAGGGTCGAGTGATCGAGCTGCAATTGGCGCGCTGCGACCGTGAGTTTGCCGGCGCGCGCGACCGCCAGAAACGACTGCAACAGATCCCAATCGAATGACATTCAGTATGCGAGTTTCTACACAATGGAGGCGAAAAATTAAGCATAGGCGTGTACGAAAGGCTATGCAAGATCTATCTCTTAGCGCCAAGTGGAGGGCGGGCGAATGGTGCAGATTTGGAAATGAGCGAGGGTCTCAGAGAAAAAATTCTGCCTCCAGGCCAGGTCGAGTTCAGCTCATTCGACCGTTTTGGGCTTGGCTTGTTTGCCAACCGTTTTCCCGCCAATCCGAACAAGATCGAAATCACCATTGGGGGTGATGTTGCATCCCCGCTTATGGTAAGCGACGCCTTTGCCGCTCTGCCGCGCGTTGAGCAGGTGTCGGATTTCCATTGCGTCACAACCTGGTCGGTTCGTTCGCTGCAGTGGAGCGGGGTGCGCTTTTCTGATTTCTATCAACAGGTCGTGGTGCCGCAGGCCAAGCCGTTCGAAGGCGCCGATTTTGTGGTGTTCCGAGCTCAGGACGGCTACGCTGTCTCTATGCAATTGGCTGATTTGATGGCGCCGGATGTCATGCTTGCCGACATGCTGGAAGGCGGTGGGCTAGGTATTGAGCATGGCGCCCCGCTGCGTCTGGTCGCTCCCGCCCACTACGGCTATAAGAATGCCAAGCATATCAGCGCGATTGAGTTCTGGCTCAACCGTCGCCACTATCGCTTCCCATTTCCTTATCCGAACCTGATGGATCACCCGCGCGGAAGGGTAGCCTTCGAGGAGCGGGCGCGCTATCTGCCACTCTGGTTTATTGGACCGCTCTATCGGGCGGCGATGCCATTGGCGCGTCGGAAGGCACGGAAGGCATTGGCGAAATATCGCGCCAGAGAGAGTCAAAACAATCTCCCATAAGCGGACTGATGATTTGAGGCCATCATCGGGTTGTACGTAGCGCCGCCGCAGCGGGCCCGGTACTGTGGCGCCGATGTGAAGACGCAGATCCAGGCGCCCCGATCGAACGTGGCCGTTGCTGGCGCAGAGCGCCCCCCGTCGCCGGGGCGCTCCCGTGCCGCACCCTGCACATCGCATTCGCACCCGGGCCGGGTCGAATAGTGGGCCCATGCAGCAAGCGCTATGACTCCTGTCCCGGTTCGCGATATTTCGTGCGGGCAAGCCGAAGGGGGCGGGATCTGCTTTGTTGTCAACGGGGCTTGAGCTTTACCGTTTGCGCGAAATCATCTTCAGTGAGACATTGCGCGACTCGCCTTTCGTCGGGTGTTGACTCGGTCTATAATAATAGTACCATAGCGAATAATAATCATACGTATCGTATCATTTTTGTCTTAGAGGATGGTCCATGAGGGAGGGAAAATGCGGCAGCAGATGAACGAGGCGGCAGATATGCTGCCAGCTGGCGAAGCTGAAATTCGTTTCGCATTAGGGGGTGTAGCTTGACCCTCTCGTTTTTCCGGCCGGACGTCCTTAAAGATAAGCGCATACTTGTGACCGGTGGGGGTAGTGGGCTGGGCGCGGAAATCGCCCGCGGTCTTGCCGCCCATGGCGCCACCATTTACATATGCGGGCGGCGCGAAGAGGTTCTCAAAGAAACCGCCGCGCAGATTTCGCAGGAGACTGGCGGCAAGGTTTTTGCTGTCGCTTGCGACATCAGAGATCCGCAGTCGATCGACAAAATGCTGGACCTGATCTGGGCTGATGGGCCTTTGACCGGGCTCGTCAACAATGCCGCAGCGAATTTTTTGTCTCCCACAAAATCGCTTTCGCCACGAGGCTATGAGGCCATTCGCTCGACGGTGATGGATGGGAGCTTTTACGTCACCCTGGCCATCGGCAAGCGTTGGATCAACGAAGGAATCAAGGGCTCGGTTGTCAGCAACCTTGTAACCTGGGTCTTCACCGGCTCGGCTTTCGTCACGCCCTCCGCCATGGCCAAAACCGCGATCCATGCGATGACCATGTCGCTGGCCGTCGAGTGGGGGCCTTTAGGCATAAGGCTGAACGCGGTGGCCCCGGGTCCGTTTCCCACCGAAGGTGCTTGGGAAAAGCTGAACCCGATTCCTGAAACATCGGCAGGGGCAACGGATCCAAGCCAAATCCCAATGCGGCGATTTGGCCAAATGGATGAGCTGCGCAGCCTTATCATTTTCCTGATGTCCGACGCCTGCAATTTCCTGACGGGCCAGACGATTGCCATTGATGGCGGTCATCATCTGGCTGCGCCAAGCACTTTTGCGGCTTTGTCTGAACTGACCGACGAACAATGGACGGCGGCGCGCGAGAAAATCAAGGCTGCATCCGAAAGAGACAAAAAGGCGCGGACCGTAGGGTGAGGAAAAGGCAATGTCATTTCAATCCATGCGATTAGAGGTTCAAGATGCGGTCGCGCATCTGACCTTCACCGAGGCGGCAAGAGGCAATCCGATTGATGGCATTTTCTGCGCGGAGCTTCGCGCGGTTTCAATAGAGCTGGCGCAGCGCAACGATGTGCGCGCGGTCTTGATCACTGCCGAGGGCTCGAAGTTCAGCGTCGGCGGCGATATTGCCGCCTTCACCAAGGACCTTGATGCCTTGTCTCGCAACGTCACGGTATGGGCGGGAGATCTACACGACGGAATCGCTCGGCTGCAGCGATTGGACGCTCCGATCGTCGCTGCTGTTCACGGGACTTGTGTAGGAGGCATGGTG
>DASQCU010000107.1:0-3081 GCA_035634575.1 Beijerinckia sp. | reverse complement strand
GCTACGAATTATGGGCATTCGCTCGGCTGCGACCGGCAGCAATTTTTGTTTTTCGGCAATCCGCCACCGCCGCAATGCGGCGGCCTGAACGCCCATATCCGCGAAATACAGGCGAGCCTCGGCCAATTGCAGGCCGCCGCCGCGCAGGCCAGCAATACGGCGCAGCGTCAGGATCTTGTGCAGCGCTATAATGCCTATTGCCGGGGCGGTCCCCCACGCGAGCGTGGCTTTTTCGAAACCCTTTTCGGCGGCTTCAATCCCAATCCCCCGCCAATGCCGGGGCCTTCCATGGACCAGCCGCCGCTCCCCGAGGAGGACCACACGCCGCGCGGCGGTTCCCAGGCCCTTTGCGTGAAAAGCTGCGACGGCGGCTTCTTCCCGCTCAATTATTCGGTGCGTCATGGCGACACCGAGGGGCTCGAAGATCTTTGTCATGCGCTTTGCCCCAATGTGGAGGTGAGCGTCTATACGCGCTCGCCGTCGAAGGAAATTCAGACCGCCGTTTCGCTCGACGGGGCGCCCTATACGGATTTGCCGAACGCGCTGAAATTCCAGAAAAGCTTCGATTCCGCCTGTACATGCAAGCCGCCCGGTCAGTCCTGGGCTGAGGCGCTCGCCGGCGCCGAGCGGGTCCTTGGGCGCGAACGCAAGGGCGACATTATCGTCACGCCCGAGAAATCGGCGGAAATGTCGCGGCCAAAGCTCGACCCGCGGGCGCAAGCCAAGGCATTTCTTGAAAAATATGATGCGAAAGCAAGCCAACCAGCCAAACCGGCCGACGACCCTTCCGCCGCCGAAGCCCTCAGCGGCGCCCAGGCGCCGACGGCCAGCAAGGACTCCGCCGGGATCGCCACGGGCGATGCAGCTGGGGCCGCGACCTATGCGCGCGGGCAGGGCCAGATTCAGGAAGTGACTGGCCCCGATGGCGTCAAGCGACGAGTCCGGATAGTCGGGCCGACGCTTTGAGCCTGCCGATCAAGGGCAAAAGCGCGGCGAGTTCCGGCCCATTGTCACGCCCGGTGAGCGCAAGCCGCAAGGGATGGTAGAGGGCCTTGCCCTTGCGGCTGGTCTGATCCTTCAAGGTGTCGGTCCAGAGCTTCCAGACATTCGCGTCCCAAGGCTCTTTCGGCAGAGTAGCATTCGCTTTCGCAAGGAAATCTGCATCTTCGGTGACGGGCGGAATCTCGCCTTCGACGACACGCCACCATTCGACCACATCGAGAAAGGCCGAAAGATTGCCGCGCACAGCTTCCCAGAAGGCTTTGGCCTTGTAGCCGGCGATGTCATGCGCGGTCAGGCGATCCCGCACCGTCTCGAAATCCATCTGGTGGAGGGTTCGCGCCGAAAGGCTGGTCAATTCCAGCGGATCGAAACGCGCTTGCGTTCGTGATATATTCGTCAGATCGAGCGTTTGGACAAGTTCGTCGAGCCCGGAGATTGGATGCACCGCGACAGAAGAGCCGGTCAATACTGCCGCCGCCGCGACAGCCAGGGACTCGATCCCCTGGTCGCGCAAGCTGCCGATCGACAAGGACCCCGTGCGTTTCGAAAGTCCTTCGCCTGTGGCCGAACTCAAAAGATTGTGATGGGCGAAAGCGGGCACTTTTTCAGGCCCGGCGCAAGCCTCGAACAGCTGGATCTGGACGGCCGTATTGGTGACATGGTCCTCGCCCCGGATCACATGGGTGATCTTGCAGTCGATATCGTCGATAATCGAAGGCAAGGTATAGAGATAGGAGCCATCCTCGCGCAAAAGCACCGGATCGGAGAGCGAGGCGCAATCAATATGGCTTTCGCCACGGACAAGATCGTTCCAGTAGATGATTCGATGGTCGAGCTTGAAGCGCCAGTGCGGGCGGCGTCCTTCCGCTTCGAGCTTTGCGCGATCCTGCGCTGTCAGCGCCAGGGCCGCGCGATCGTAAATGGGGGGAAGGCCGCGCGCCTGCTGGCGCTTGCGCCGCCGGTCGAGTTCCTCCGGGGTCTCGTAGCAGGAATAAAGCCGGCCGCAATGGCGCAGTTTTTCGGCCGCCGCATGATAAAGGGCGAATCGCTGCGACTGCCGCAGGACCAGATCAGGGGTTGCGCCGAGCCAGGCAAGATCGACCTCGATCGCTTCCGCATATTCTTCTTTCGAACGTTCGAGATCAGTGTCATCGAAGCGAAGGACGAATTCGCCATGGTGCTTTTTGGCAAAAAGGAAGTTCAACAGCGCGGTCCGCGCATTGCCGATATGGATTCGGCCCGTGGGGGACGGCGCGAAACGAACGATTGGATGCGACATTGCTTTCTCGGATCATGGACCAGCTGGTCATACTGGAGCGGGCGGATATTCAATTTTTAGTATCGAAGGTCATAGAGAATGACCGCCGATGCCACTCTCGAACTTTCGCCAAGTTTTTGATAAAGCGGAAATTCGAGAAAGGGACCAAGCGTTGCTCCTTGCGACCCTTGGTATAAGTCATAAACCGTAAAAAAATGCGGTCCATGATTACTTTCTTGAATTTTCGCCTATTCATGCGATGGAGAAAGTTCGAATTCGGGCCATGCTTCATGACCGCCGGTATAATACCAACGGTCATAAGGATGACCCTCGGTCCACTCTGGAATTTTAGGCTTGCCCTTTGAAAACGCGAAAACTCCAGAAGGGAACCGAAGGTCGCTCTTTACGACCTTCGGTACAAGTAGAACTTGTTGGCGCCACCCTCAAGCAAGGGCCAGTTCGGGAGCGAAAAAATGACATTTGCCTATGAGGCAGGCTTTTTCTGCCTCGTTTTGACGATCCTGAACCTGATCAGTATCGGCATTGTCATGGTTCGAGCAAGGCCGCGGAGAACGCCCTTGCCGCCGCCCGCGCGCGCCGCTGGCGTGAGCCTTGTGCGGCCGGTCTGCGGCCTTGACAATTTCTGCGAGGAAACGCTCGGCTCAAGCTTTCTTCTCGACTATCCGTCTTATGAGGTGATTTTTTGCGTGGCGCGGGGCAATGATCCCGTGGTTCCGCTCGTCCGGCGCCTGATCGAGACGCATAAAAACATCCCGGCGCAGCTCATCGTCGGCGACGAGAAGGTGAGCGCCAACCCGAAA
>DASQCU010000106.1:0-4052 GCA_035634575.1 Beijerinckia sp. | reverse complement strand
GAGGGAGCCCGCGCGCTCGACGCCCAACTTGAAGAAATGGCGCAGGTCTTCGCCATGCCTTTTTGGACCCGCATACGCCATGTATTGTTGCCGCAGCTCGCACCTTTTTTCGCGGCCGCGACCCGCTCCGGTCTTTCGCTTGTATGGAAGATCGTGCTTGTCGTCGAATTGCTTGGCCGCTCCAATGGCGTTGGCTTCGAGATTGGGATCGCCTTTCAACTCTTCAACGTGACGCTGCTTCTCGCCTATGCTCTTCCCTTCGTCGGTTTGATGCTGGCGATCGAAACTTTCCTCGTTCAACCTGTCGAGCGACATGTTTCCCGCTGGCGCCCGCAAAGAGCTTGACGTCTCCATCACCCGCAAGGCCTTCAGGTCCGCGACGGGCGAGACCCGCGTGATCCTGCGCGACCTCGCCTTCACCTTGGCGGAGGGCGAGGTGTGCGCTCTGCTCGGACCATCGGGCTGCGGCAAGACTAGCCTGTTGCGCATCATCGCGGGTCTCGACAAGGACTTCGAAGGCAATGTCATTCTCCCTCCCTGGGCCAAGCTCGCGATGGTCTTTCAGGAGCCCCGGCTTTTGCCCTGGCGCACGGTCGCGCAAAACCTGACGCTTGCTGGCGCGACGAATGGACCCGAACTCGCGGCAATCGTCGCGGCGCTGGGGCTCACGGAGCACCTCGATCATTTTCCTGGTGAATTATCGCTGGGCCTCGCCCGCCGCGTGGCCATCGCAAGGGCCTTCGCGATCAAGCCCGATCTCCTGCTTCTCGACGAACCTTTCGTTTCGCTCGATGCCGCTCTCGCGATGCGTCTGCGTGAAGAGCTTTTGGGCCTTGTCGAAGCACGCAAGGTGACAACCCTCATCGTCACCCATGATGTCGAGGAGGCGATCTCGCTCGCCGATAGGATCATCCTCCTCTCCTCCCGGCCAGCGCAGGTCATCGCAGATCTCAGCGTGACCGATCCGCGCCGCGCCTTGTCACTGGCTGAAGCCTCACGCCTCAAAACGGAGATCATCGCTTTGACCAGCAAGGCGGCATCGCGAGGGGCCTGAGCAGAATGCAAAAGGATATGGAGGCTGCGAAGGACGCCCTGCAAAATATCTTCGGCTTCGAAGATTTTCGGCCCGGCCAGCGTGAGATTCTCGAAGCTGCTTTTGCCAGCGAAGATATTCTGGCGATCATGCCGACCGGCTCCGGCAAATCGCTTTGCTATCAATTGCCCGCGCTCGTGCGCAAAGGGCTGACCATTGTTGTTTCGCCGCTGATCGCTCTGATGCGCGATCAGGTCCAGCAACTCAAACAATATGGGATTGCTGCGGCGGCCTTGAACTCTTCGAACAGCGGTCAGGACAATGCGATGATCGAAGCTGGCCTTCTTCAAGGCCGCTATCGCCTCGTCTATGTCGCGCCGGAGCGTCTGGTGCGCAGCGAGACGATCTCACTCCTTGCCCGCGCCGGCGCTAATGTGCTGGCAATCGACGAAGCCCATTGCGTCTCGCAATGGGGGCATGATTTTCGTCCCGAATATCTCGCACTCGCGCAAATCGCACAAAGGATCGGCGAGCAGGCAGTCGGCAGATTGCAGCTCATCGCTGTCACCGCGACGGCCGATGCGCCGACGCGCGCGGACATTGTCAAAAAGCTCTTCCCTGGCGAACCGCGCCTCTTCGTGCGCTCCTTCGACAGGCCCAATCTGCGCCTCGCCATGCAGCGCAAGAACAAGCCACTGCAACAGATCAGAGCGATGATCACGCGCCACGCGGGCGAAAGCGGCATCATCTATTGCGCCTCACGAAAAGGCACGGAAAAGCTCGCCGAAATGTTAAGCGAAAATGGCCATTACGCGCTGCCCTATCACGCAGGGCTGACGCCGGAAGTTCGCACTGCCAATCAGGACGCATTCTTGCGCAATGACGGCGTCATCATCGTCGCGACGATTGCTTTCGGCATGGGCATAGACAAGCCCAATGCGCGCTTTGTGTGCCATGCCGATCTGCCCGGAAGCATTGAAGCCTATTATCAGGAGATCGGCCGCGCAGGGCGCGATGGCCTGCCTGCCGATACGCTGACCCTGTTTGGCGAGAGCGACATCAGATTGCGCGAGCGCCAGATTGTGGACGGCGATGCGCCAGATGAGCGCAAGCGGATGGACAAGCGAAAGCTGCAGGCCTTGATCGCCCTTTGCGAAACGCCGCGTTGCCGCCGCCAGACCTTGCTCGCTGCCTTCGGCGAGGCCGCAAAACCCTGCGGCAATTGCGATATTTGCGAGGGGAGATGGCCGCTTTTCAATGGCGCGATTGCCGCGCAAAAACTCATGTCGGCAATCCTGCGCACTTCGGGACGGTTTTTCTCCGGCCATCTCGCCAATCTTTTGATTGGCCAGGCCACCGAGGCCATCAAAAGACACGGACATGATGTCCTGCCGACCTTCGGCGTCGGCAAGGAACGAACACCCGCCGAGTGGAGAAGCCTTTTTCATCAGCTTCACGCTCTGGAGCTCATCGAGCAAGACCCGCAAGATCGCGACCGCTGGATCGTCACTACGGCCGGCCGCAACGTGCTGACCGGCAAGACCGCCTTGACGTTGCGTGGCGAGATGGTTCTGCCGAACGGACGCAACGCCAATATAAGGCAAAGCCTGCAAGACATTGAAACGGCGCAAGCCAAGGATCCGAAAGTGGAAGCGGCTGCTTTCGAGCCCAAGCACCGCGAAGCCGCGCTTGCCTCACTCACAGCAACGCAACACCGCCTTCTCGCCGCGCTCAAATCGAAGCGGCTGGAACTCGCCAAGGCGCAAAAGCAGCCGGCCTTTGTTATTTTTCCAGACAGCGTTTTGATCGAACTCGCCCGGCGCACCCCGCGCAGCCTGGAGGAACTTGGCGCCATTCAAGGCGTTGGTCCCGTCAAGAGCCACCGCTATGGCGCGATCTTTCTCGGCGTTATTGCCGAACATGGCGATTTCTGACCGCCCGAGAACAGGCTTGCGGAAGCCTGCCAAATTGTAGAAAGCTGTTTTGAAATAAACCTCTCTTCGAGTTCTCGATGAATGCTCCGCCCGCTTCGGGAGCCCCCCTCACAAAATCCGAAATCAACTGGATCTTCGCCGGTCTTGTGACGGTGCTGCTTCTCGCGGCCCTCGATCAGACGATCGTCGCAACCGCGATGCCGACAATCGGACGCGAGCTCGGCGACATTGAGCATTTGCCCTGGATCGTCACCGCCTATCTTCTCGCCGCGACTGCCGCGACACCCCTCACCGGCAAGCTCAGCGATATTCATGGCCGGCGCATCGTCCTTTTGTGCAGTCTTGCCATCTTCCTGATCGGGTCGGTCGCCTGCGCGCTCGCACCGACGCTTCTCATCCTGACGCTTGCCCGCGGCTTGCAGGGGCTGGGTGGCGGCGGGTTGATTTCCTTGTCGCAGACCGTCATCGCCGATATCGTCACCCCGCGCGAGCGGGCCGGCTACCAGATTTACATCGCTGGCGTATTCATGGTGTCGAGCCTCGCCGGGCCCGCCCTCGGCGGATTTCTGGCGGAGCACTGGCATTGGCCGATGATCTTCTGGATCAATTTGCCGCTTGGCCTCGCCGCCTTTTTCATGGTGAATCGATATCTGAAACGGCTGCCCTGGCATGGACGCAAGCACAGGGTCGATATAGCGGGGGCTGTGCTCCTCGTCGCGGCGACGACAAGCCTGCTTCTCGCCTTGAGCCAGGGTAGTTCGCAAAATGCCTGGACATCGCCGGAAATCCTCGGACTTTTCGCCGTCTCCGCCCTTTGCTGGCTTCTTCTCGTCGCCCGGCTGCGCAGCGCGGCCGAACCCTTGATCCCGATTAATATCCTGGCCAATAATGTCATGCTCTGCGCGACGCTCGCCGCTTCGCTGAGCATGGGCACATTCATTGGCCTCACAATCTCCATGCCGATCTATTTTGAAGAGGTCACAGGACTTACCGCAAGCCAATCCGGCCTTGCGCTTTTGCCTTTGATGGGCGGCACCGTTTGCGGCGCGACACTCTCCGGCCGGCTCATGATCCGCTTGCAGCAT
>DASQCU010000105.1:0-1692 GCA_035634575.1 Beijerinckia sp. | reverse complement strand
ATTGCCCCAACGCGGCCATCCATCATGTCGGAAGGGGCGATAATATCGGCCCCGGCGCGCGCCTGGTTGATAGATTGCTCGACGAGCACCGCAACCGTCGCGTCATTGACGATTTCTTCCCCTTCCATGAGCCCGTCATGGCCGTGGCTCGTATAAGGGTCGAGCGCGACATCGGTGACAAGGCCGATCTGCGGGACTTCCCGCTTGATTGCCGTGCAAGCGCGGCAGACGAGATTTTGCGGATTCAAGGCCTCGCTGCCGAGAGGATCGCGGAGAGCGGGATCGGTATAGGGAAAAAGTGCAATGGCCGGAATGCCGAGATTTGCGGCCTCCTCGGCGGCGCGGACCGCCTCATCGACGGAGAGACGTTCGACAAGCGGCATGGAGGGAACCGGCTCGCGTCTTTTCTCGCCTTCCACGAGGAAGATCGGCCATATGAGATCCTCCGTGGTCAGCACATTCTCGCGCACGAGCTTGCGGGTCCATTCGGCCTTGCGATTGCGCCGGGAACGATGGATGAGATCGAGCTTGACCCCTTCGCGAACAGGGGCTGATTTCGGATTGGGACGCAAAGGCGTGACCATGCTTGGGCTCCGGGAAGGAGGGTGACCTTTTTCAAACATGTAGCATGGGTCGAGGGCAATTTGGTTTAAGTTGTACCGCCGGTTTGTTCAAAATGGCGATATAGGTGCGACTGCACCGAATCCTGGAGTTCACCCATGGGCTTGCTGGTCGATGGCGTCTGGCGCGATCAATGGTATGAGACCGACAAGGGCGGCGCCTTTGGGCGCGATGCGGCGAAATTCCGGAATTGGATCACGCCAGATGGCGCGCCGGGTCCTTCCGGCGAAGGCGGTTTCGAGGCGCAGCCGGGGCGCTATCACCTTTATGCCGCCTATTTCTGTCCCTGGGCGCATCGCACCTTGATCTTTCGTGAGCTGAAAGGCCTGCAGAAAACCATCGGCCTTTCCATCACGCATTGGCTGATGCGCGAGAATGGCATCAATTTTCTGGAAGGTGACGGCGTCGTGCCGGACGCGGTCAATGACGCGCGCTTTCTTTATGAAATCTATCGCAAAGCCAATCCCAATTATTCGGGCCGGGTCACCGTTCCGGTCCTTTGGGACAAGCATAAGAACACGATTGTCTCGAATGAATCCTCCGAGATTATCCGCATGTTCAATTCAGCCTTTGACGGGGTTGGCGCGGCGGAAGGCGATTATTATCCGCAAGATCTGCGCGAAGAGATCGACGCTCTCAATGCGCGCATCTACACAACGGTCAATAATGGGGTCTATCGAGCCGGGTTCGCGACGACACAATCAGCCTATGAGGCGGCGATAGGACCGCTGTTCGAAACGCTTGATTTTCTCGAAGAACATCTCTCGAAACGCCGCTATCTGTGCGGCGGCCGCCTGACCGAAGCAGATATCAGGCTTTTGACGACGCTTCTGCGTTTCGACATCGTCTATGTCGGTCATTTCAAATGCAACATTCGCCGGATTGCCGATTATCCGAACCTTTTCGCCTATACGCGGGATCTCTTCCAGACCGGCGCGATTGCTTCAACCTTTCGTCCCGATCATATCAAGCGGCACTATTATCAGAGCCATCTGCAGATCAACCCCTATGGAATCGTGCCTCTCGGACCGGATGTCGATTTCTTTGCCCCG
Organism: Beijerinckia sp.; assembly: GCA_035634575.1. GTDB lineage: Bacteria > Pseudomonadota > Alphaproteobacteria > Rhizobiales > Beijerinckiaceae > Beijerinckia. The sequence continues at coordinate 19 of DASQCU010000105.1, read as the reverse complement.
CATGGGCGGGGTTGATAAG
>DASQCU010000104.1:0-4415 GCA_035634575.1 Beijerinckia sp. | reverse complement strand
GAGAATTCTTCAGCGGGCGGCCTGACAGCACTGTAAATGAGCGCCTTTATGCCGAATGGATGAGCGAGGCGACCAAGCGCTTCGCACTCCCCTTGCTCGCCTTGGCGCATACTCTTCTTGCAATCGGCGTCGTTCTGACTTTCTCCTCCGCCACGGGTCGCCGCAATTCCACGGTGGCCAATTTATCCCTTATCGTGGTTCCAGCCGCGCATATTGCGATCCTCATCGGCGCCGAAACTCTGGTGCGAAAGGACCCGCATCTGGTCTGGCTCGTTGTTTTCGCCATCTGCGTGGAATTTGCCGCCGCGCTCTTCATGATTTATCGCCGGAACGCCAATTTTGCGCCGGTGTCGCCGGGGCCGCGGCTTGCCTGAGCCTTTTCACGTTGATGCTCCGTCATGCGCGGACTTGATCCGCGCATCCAGGCGAGCGGGTTGAGGCTGTGCGCAAGCAGCTGGGCACTTCACGCCGAAAATCGGCGTTCCTGGACGCCCGGATCAAGTCCGGGCATGACGCATTGATAGCTGGTGGCGCAACGGCTTCGCCCGCAGCGGATGCCGGGCGCGAATTTTCGCTCTAAATTGTTTCCGCGTCGGCGGGGACGGGCATCGTCCTGTCTTCGAGTGCCCCGCGATAGCGGGCGATCACTTCCCTTGATGGGCCGAGCCCGCGGACCACGCCGTCTTCGATCCAGAGGACGCGATCGCAAAGGCTCTCCAGGGTCGGCAGATCGTGCGAGACGACCAGGATCGTGCCATGCCGCGCGAAAGTCTGGATGAAGGCGTCGCATTTGGCTGCAAATTTCGCATCGCCGACGGACAGGGCCTCATCGACGATCAGGATATCGGCGTCGGCATGGGCGCAGATCGCGAATGCGAGACGTGCCGTCATGCCGCTCGAATACATTTTCAAGGGCTGATGGAAGAAAGCGCCAATGTCGGCGAAGGCGGCTATGTCGGGCAGTCTTTCTTCTATGGTCGCGCGCTTCATGCCGAGGATCGCGCCGCCGATCAAGGCATTTTCCCGGCCGGTCAATTCGTGATCGAAACCTGCGCCGAGTGCGAGAATTGGCGCCACCCGGCCGTTGATCGTTACGCTCCCATGCGTCGGACGGGTGATTCCGCAAAGGATCTGCAAGAGCGTGGTCTTGCCAGCGCCATTGGGGCCGATAATGCCCAATTTCTCACCGCGATGAACCTTGAAGGTGATGTCTCGCAGCACCCAATGCCGATGATAGAACTGTTTCCAAAGTCCAAAGAGCGCCTGTTTGAGCTGGTCGTTCCGGCGCAAATAAAGTTGGAACGCCTTGCCGACATGATCGCAATGGATGGCGAGATCAGATGACATCGACGAAGACGGCCTTGTATTGCATGAAGAAGCGATAGGAAAAAAAGAAAACGAGAACCGAGATGCCGGCCGTGCCGCAATAAAGAAGCGGATCTGGCACTTTGTTGAATAATAGCAGATTCCGGATCATTTCGACGTAATTTCCAATGATATTGAAATGCACGTAAAACCGCAGATGCGGCGGCACATCATCGATGGAATAAAAGATTGGTGTTGCGAACATCAGAACCGGCACGATCGAAATCATGAGATGGGCGACATCCCGCGTGAAGGAGCCGAGCGCCATCAGGAACCAGCAGATGCCGAGCAGAAACAGAAAAAACGGCAGGATGACGAAAGGCAGGAGAAGACTCGTCGGCGGCAGCCCATGGGTCAGCGCGAGTTCGAAAACAACAAGGACAGCGAGGCTGATCGCGGCATAGACGGCGGCGCGAATGGTGGCTGTCCAGGCCAAGGTCTCGCTCGGGAAGATCGATTTCTTGATGAAGCCCGCATGTTCGTGCAAAAGCCCCGGCGAGCGATAGGCGAGCTCGCTGAACAGATTGAAGACGATCAATCCGGTGAAGATCGACAGCGCATAGGTGCCAAGGCCACCGCTTTTTGCCGAAGTCGGGACCCCGACAGCATTGGAGAAGATCACCGTATAGGCGCTCAGCATGACGAGCGGACCGAAGATGGCCCAGAGCCAGCCAAGAACCGATCCGCGAAACCGCGCCGCCAATTCGCGGCGCACAACAGCCCGGATCAATTCACGAAAGTGCCAGGCATTGGTAATGGGCGTCGTAAGGTTCATCCGTGCGGCTGGTCTCGATCACGTCTTGGCTCGATCATCGTGACGGATGTAGACCAGTTTAGATCGCGTCCGTCAACGCGCGCCTTATCACGGTCGCGTGCGCAGCCGTCAACGGCAAAGCCGTCCTCTCGCGCATAAAAGAGGCACCGCTGCATCAAAAATGACACAGCAATTGGCGCGAAACGCGGCAGCCGCCTCTTCGATCTACAGCAAAAGCCACAAAAGCCGTGATATGCCCTGAATCCGTGAGGATTCAGGGTTCCTTTCCAGCAAATCGCTTATCGATGAGCGATTTGGCTCAAGTGGCGCAGCCTGTTCCTTCGGAACGGCGGTATAACGAGCAGACGTGATTAAGATTTACTCGCTCGCTTCGGGCGCCTTCAGGCCCGCGGTATGCGCGCTTCCCGAGCGGGTGCACATGATCTTCACATATTCCTCGCCCGGCCGGGGCGCCACGGCAGTCGTCGCGAGCGTCGTTTGACCCATCAATCCGCACATCATTTCATTCTGAACTTTCGGCCCCTGGACGACGTCAACCGCCGTATCCGGCTGGCAGGCAGCACGATCCAAGGACATGGAACAAACCAGAATCAAGATTGTGAAAGGAGTCATCGACCAACCCGCGCTTGAGGAACTCCTCAACGTCCCCTCTACCGGCAAATGCCGTTTCAGCCTTACCGGAACTTTTTGTTAACCTCTAAGCAGCTTTTGTGCCTGCAGCAATGGACGAGGTGACGCAGGGTCAGCGGGGCAATTGCCTGATCCGCAATGAAATTCAGCTTCGGACCCTCGTAATTTCAGCTTAACCGAACCAAGTGTATCTTCTAGCATCGGAATTGGCTAAGATCGCTTTCTCGTTAAAGGCGAATGGTTCTGATCGGTCAACCATGAAGCGCAGTTTCATTTTTCTCGCTATTCTCCTTCTTCTGGCCGGGCTCGGCGGCGGGCTCGGATATTTCCAATTCATCGTCAAGCCGCAGATGATCAAGCAATTCATCGCGCAGGCGGCGCCGCCGCCCGCCCTGGTTGCGGTTGACAAGGCGAAAGCCGAAAGCTGGGCGCCCCGTCTGCCAGCGATCGGCTCCTTGCGGGCTTTTCAGGGCATTGATGTCGCACCGCAGATCGGCGGCATTATCGAGGCGATCAAGGTCGATTCGGGCGAGGATGTCCAGAAGGGCGCGCTGCTCTACGAGATCGACAATTCGGTGGAACAGGCCGACCTCAAGAACAACCTTGCGGTTTTGAAAAATGCCGAGCTTACCTATGAGCGGCAGCGGCAGCTGACTTTGAGTAACAATACGACCAAGGCCAATGTCGATTCGGCTGAGGCCGCGCGAGATTCAGCCGCCGCCGCGGTGGAGAAGATTCGCGCGACCATTGCCCAAAAAATGCTCACCGCGCCTTTTTCGGGCCGCCTCGGCATCCGTAAGATGGATATCGGCCAATATGTTTCTCCGGGGACGAGCCTTATTACCCTCCAGCAGCTCGATCCGATTTTCGTCGATTTCCCGGTTCCTGAAAAATCCGTCGAGCTTCTGAAGCCGGGGCAGAGGATCGAGGTCGAGGTCGATTCCTTTCCGGGCAAGATCTTTCGCGGCACGATCAAGACGATCGATGCCAGGGTCGCCCAGGAAAGCCGCAATGTTCTCGTCCGTGGCGAACTCGACAACAAGGACAAGCAATTATTGCCCGGCATGTTCGCCAATGTGAATGCGATCGCGGGTGCGCCGCTTGCTGTGGTGACCTTGCCGCGCACGGCGGTCACCTTCTCGCTCTATGGCGACAGCGTTTTCGTGGTGAAACCGGCCGGTCCAGAGGCCGGCGCGGCGCAGGCGGCGCCCGTAAATGGCGATCTTCCGTTCAAAGTCGAGCGGCGTTTTGTGCGAACGGGCGATACACGCGGCGACAGGGTGGCGATCCTCGAAGGCATCCAGGCCGGTGAAATGGTCGTGACCGAAGGCCAGCTCAAATTGCAGCCCGATGCCCGTGTGCGCATTGACCCTAACGCGCGGCTTGCGCCGCCCGCAATCCGGCCGAAGGAATAGGGCACCATGTCCTTTACCGATATTTTCATCCGCCGGCCGGTCCTGGCGATAGTCGTCAATCTGGTCATGCTGATTGCCGGCTTTCAGGCGATTCATTCGGTCAATGTCCGGCAATACCCGCGAAGCGAGAACGCAGCGGTCACTGTTTCTACTGTATATGTCGGCGCGAGCGCGGATCTGGTGCGTGGTTTCATCACGACGCCGCTGGAACGCGCGATCGCTGCCGCCGA
>DASQCU010000103.1:0-3096 GCA_035634575.1 Beijerinckia sp. | reverse complement strand
GGTCTGGTTCACGAGCCGGCATTGACCTTGGCGCAGCGTCTTTCGAACATGCTGCCGGGCGATCTCGATCGCGTGTTTTTCTGCGATAGCGGATCGGTCGCGGTCGAGGTCGCGATGAAAATGGCCGTGCAATATTGGCTGAACCAGGGCGTCCGCGGCCGCACTCGCTTCTTGAGTTTCAAAGGCGCCTATCACGGCGATACTTTCGCGGCCATGTCGGTCTGCGACCCCGAAGAAGGAATGCACAAGCTTTTTTCGGGCGTGCTGTCCAGTCAGATCATTGCCGATCTGCCGGTGGATGCAGAAAGCGAAGCGGCGCTGGACGCGCTTCTCGAACGCCACGCCGAGGAACTCGCGGGCATTCTCGTCGAGCCTCTGGTGCAAGGCGCGGGCGGCATGTTGTTTCATGCCCCCCAGATGTTGACGAAGCTCAGAGCCGCCGCCGACCGCTATCGGCTCCTCTTGATCTTCGACGAGATTTTCACCGGCTTCGGGCGTACAGGGACAATGTTTGCCTGCGAGGCGGCGGGCGTCGTTCCAGATATTATCACTTTGTCGAAAGCGCTGACCGGCGGCACAATGGCCTTGGCCGCGACGATAGCCACAAGGCGGATCTTCGAGGCTTTCTGGTCGGATGAAGCCTCCCATGCCTTGATGCACGGGCCGACTTACATGGGCAATGCGCTCGCCTGCGCCGCCGCCAATGCCTCACTCGATCTTTTCGCGCGTGAGCCGCGCCTTGAACAAGTGGCGGCAATTTCCGCCCTGCTCGCGCAGGGTCTCGAACCCTGCCGCAACATGTCTGGTGTCCGGGACGTGCGAGTCAGAGGGGGGATTGGTGTCGTGGAACTGGATCGAATCGACGATATCAGCGATTTGAAGCGGCGCTTTGTGGACGCCGGTGTCTTTGTGCGTCCCTTCGGCAATATCGTCTATTTGACACCGGCTTTCACAATTGGCGAGGAAGATCTTGCGCGGCTGACGGGTGCGGTTGTCTCGGTGCTTAAGACGCGCGGGCCAAAGATCTAATTTTCGGGACAGACGAACCGCGTCGCCATCCGGCTCACGCCATAGCCTTCGTCAAGAGGAATTTCTTGCGTCACGCAGTTTGCCGCGGAAGGCTCGCTGGCTTGTGCTTCAAGCGCGCCAGTTTGCGGCGCCGGTGTGACGACGGCGAGCACGATCGCGCTCCCGATTATCAAACCAAGGATCGAAACGGTTTTGAGCATTTCGGGGGAAATCTCCGGGGGCGGGGCGCCCTGCCGCATGAACGAAGGAAGTAGCCACGAAGTCTGCGCCATTGGAGAAAAAGCGGCGTTAACTCGCTGGATCAGGATTTAAGGAATGGCGCGGCCCGCGTCTAGTGCTTTGCAGCAACACCCAATGAAAACCCTGTTTCCGAAACGGACCTTGCGGATAAAGGGCAAATGTGCCATCTGCCTCGCGCGGTTATAGGGCTGGCCTATCCGCCTTTCAGCCGGCGTCTGTTTGCCCTGACTTTGCGGCGATAATGGGCCAGCGTCTTTTCGGTCAAGCTTTTTGGCGTAAGGCCAAGCCCGCCGGTCATTGCCTTTGTCTGGAGATCCAGATTTGCCTTGATCTTCTCGGCGACCATCCGATGGGCTTCTCTCTCGGCCGCCGTGCCGCCCGCTGCCAGCTTCATCATACGCAGCGTGATCACCGTCGATGCCTCAATGCCCAATGCCCAAGCGGATAGGCCGGCGCGCATCCATGGATTCTTTTTCATCAGCGGAGTCCTGTCGCAACGGTTGAGAGACAGCTGCCGAATGATGCTACCCCAAGATCGGCTCTGCTCAGAGTCGTCTTTAAAGAACAAAAAGAGAACTTGCTCTGAGACTTCGGGTCGGTTAGGGCTTGGACCATGGGAAAAAATACCTCGCCGCCATCCTTGCCGCCGTCTTCCGGCAGCACTGATCTCATCAATCTGCGCGACGCGCTGGAGGAGCGCTATCTCGCTTATGCGCTCTCGACCATCATGGGCCGGGCCTTGCCAGATGCGCGCGATGGTTTGAAACCCGTACACCGGCGCATTCTTTATGGCATGCAGATCCTTCGCCTCGACCCGGGCACAGCCTTCAAGAAATGCGCCAAAATCGTCGGCGACGTGATGGGTTCGTTCCATCCGCATGGCGATCAGGCGATTTACGAGGCCTTGGTGCGCCTCGCTCAGGACTTCTCGTCGCGTTACCCGCTGATCGAGGGGCAGGGCAATTTTGGCAATATTGATGGCGATTCGGCGGCTGCCTATCGCTATACGGAAGCGCGGATGACCGAGGTCGCGCGTCTGCTGCTCGACGGCATAGACGAAGACGCGATCGATTTTCGTGAAAATTACTCGGGCGACCAGAAAGAGCCGATCGTCCTGCCCGCCGCCTTGCCGAACCTCCTCGCCAATGGCGCGCAGGGAATTGCGGTTGGCATGGCGACGTCAATTCCACCGCATAATCTCGCCGAGCTTTGCGATGCCGCGCTTTATCTGATCTCGCACAAAGGCGCGACAACGGATCAATTGCTGAGCTTCGTACCAGGACCGGATTTCCCCACAGGCGGTATTATCGTCGAATCGAAAGAATCGATTGCCGAGACCTATCGCACCGGGCGCGGTTCGTTCCGTTTGCGCGCGCGCTGGGCCAGGGAGGAAGGCGCGCGCGGCGCCTGGAGCGTCGTCATTACCGAAGTCCCCTATATGGTGCAGAAATCGCGGCTCATTGAAAAAATGGCCGAGCTTCTCACCGATAAAAAGTTGCCGCTCGTCGGCGATGTGCGCGATGAATCCGCCGAGGATGTGCGTATCGTCATCGAGCCGAAGACCCGCAGCGTCGAGCCTGAAATCATGATGGAATCGCTCTTCAAACTCACCGAGCTTGAGAGCCGTTTTCCCATGAACATGAATGTCCTTGTCGATGGGGTGGTGCCGCGCGTCGTCTCCTTCAAGGAGGCTTTGCAGCAATGGCTCGACCATCGCCGCACGGTCCTCTTACGCCGGTCACGGTACAGGCTTGGCCAGATCGAGCGCCGGCTTGAAGTCGTCGCCGGAATGCTCGTCGTCTTCCTCAACCTCGACGAGGTGATCCG
>DASQCU010000102.1:0-9579 GCA_035634575.1 Beijerinckia sp. | reverse complement strand
CTCGAAATTATGCGGGACGTTCATCACTCAACGCAGGAAACGGTCGTTCTGGCGACAAGGAACGATCTTTATATTCAGTATATTGCAATCAGGGAGTCGTCGCACCCGATTCGCTTTCATGTTCCCGAAGGCAGCATGCGGCTGATAACCTCGTCGGCTGTTGGATGGCTGCTCATGTCCAGGTTGAAAGATCGCGAAGTCGACAATCTCATCCGCCGATCAAACATTGTGGCGGGGCTCGGAGCCTCCGCGAATTTGAAGGAACTCACTGAGCAGGTGAGGGTTGCCCGTATTCGCGGATATGGTTATGCGGAGAACACACCGCTGTTAGGCGGCGCAACGTTATCCGTCATTTTACCAACCCAGATACAGGGACAGCCCGTCGTCCTAGCCTGCGGGGGCATTATCGAGCGGATGCGAGAAAATAAAAGCCGATATCTCGCGGTGCTGAAAAGAAGTGCGAAAGCATTTCCAGAAGCATGATCGGATTAACGCAATGATCGCAGAGGATGCGTTATGAGCGACAAGCAGCCGGCTTTGTCTCAATGTCGAGATAATGGTGTACCCTGTCACGCTTCGCGACCAGATAGCGGAGATTTTGTGGATTGGACCGAACTGGACATAATGAACGAGAGAGCGCCTCCAGCAAAATAACGCTGTGGCGCCCGGTATTGTTCAAAGCTCAAAAAAGCTCTCTTTTCGCCATCGGGATCGCCCCGCCACGAGTCGGATCGGCATAAGTGCCGCCTTTAGAATAGTCGCCCTTTTTCTCCCGCTCCAGACGCAAACCAATGCTTTCGATTCCCGGCACGTCTTCCGGCTTCAATTCAGGCATTCTCTTTTTGCGGGCAAGCGCAGCTTCAATAAAGGGCGCGAGCTTCTCCGCCTTTTGCTTTTCACGCACCTCTTCCCCCTCCTTCAAGGCGGGAAGCACCTCTTTAGCGAACAGTTCGATCGCTTCGCAGATATGCTCATGCTTTGTCTTGCCGGACTGTTGAATGAAGATCATCTGATCGACCCCGGCAGTTGCAAAACTCAGAATATGTTTGCGGACGGCGTCAGGATGGCCGATGCTGTCGGCGCCCGGCAGCGGGCCCATCTTGTCCTTTACCAGCTGGAACCTGTCCCAGAGATTGGTAATGCCCGGATGATGCTCGCCATATACGACATAATAGGATAGAGCATAGCCAAAAAACTGGAAGCCTTCGATGCCTCTGCGAACGGCTTCTTCATGATCGTGATGGACCATCATTCCGTTCAGCGTCGCAAAATTTGCGTTCACTGTATGCCCGATGGGAACACATTGATCAGACATGATCGTCGCATAATACTCATCTACCCAGGTTTTTGCCTGAGTGGCATCGACGAAGCCAAAAACCAGCGCTCCCACGCCAAGACGTGCCGCGCGCAAAATACTTTCACGCCTGGAACAAGCCAGCCACATGGGCGGATGCGCTTTCTGGACAGGCTTCGGTACGACATTGCGACAGGGCATGGAGAAATATTTCCCATCATACCCGGGATAGGGTTGCATTGCGATCATGTTGGCCGCCTGTTCAATCCCCTCCATCAGCATTTCCGCCTTAAGATTGGGATCGATATTAAAGCCATGCATCTCGATCAGCGAGGCAGATTCGCCAACACCCCATTCGGCACGGCCGTTCGAAATCAAATCCAGAGTGCCAACTCTTTCAGCGATCTTCACAGGATGATTGTATCCGGGAGGGGCCAGGATAACACCATGACCAATGCGAAGCCGCTTGGTCCGGGCGGCTACAGCTGCAAGAAAAAGCTCTGGAGCGGAGCTATGGGAATATTCCTCCAGGAAATGATGCTCCGCCGCCCACATCCCATCAAAGCCAACCTTGTCAGCAAGTTCGAGCTGGATCAGCGCATCACTATACAGCTTTGCCTCGGCCCCGTCCTCCCACGGCCGGGGAAACTGATTTTCATAGAACAAACTTGCTTTCACTGTTTTTGCTCCCAGTTTGCGACATGGACGAATTCAGCCAACGCGCATTTTTCTTAGCCGCATCCTTTTTTGATACGCGAGCAAGATAGCGACAAAAGGCATCTCTCCTCAAGAATTACTCATGCGTATCTCTTGTTATTACATATGTGAAACGTGGGTTGACGACGGACGTTACGCTTGTTGGCTTGCTGCCTCTTCAAAGGACCAATGCGCATGGATCAATGAACGGCCAAAAATCACATAGATGAAAAATTAGGGACCGAGATAGATCCGGCGGCAGCCGTCTGATATGTCCAAAGCGTTGAGGCAGATTGGATTCAGTGCTAGTCAGATCGGGCTAGTACGTCACAAATTGAGAAAAGTAAGCTACCGAGGAAACAAGCGGACTTATGTGCCGCAACAAGACAGGGATTTTTCTATGGCTGGGCGTTTGGAAGGTAAGATTGCGGTCATTACCGGCGCGGGTTCCGGGATGGGGGCGGCGATGGTGGAGCGTTTTTGCCGTGAAGGCGCGCGTGTCATCGCAGCCGATATATCTGGTCAGCAGAACGACGTCGCCAAGCCTTTCGGCGACGCCTGTGTCCCGGTGCAGGCGAATATTGCGGAGAGCGCCGAGGTACAGCGGATGCTGCAAACGGCCGTCGACACATTTGGACGTCTAGATATTCTTTGCAACAACGCGGGTATCGACGGCGCGCTGGGTTTGACCGGCGCGTATGATGAAGCCGAATTCGACAAGGTCTGGTCCATCAACGGCCGCGGTCCGTTTCTGGGCATGCGCTATGGCATTCCCCATATGCTGAAATCAGGTGGCGGAGCGATCGTCAACACAGTATCCATCGCCAGTATGGTCGCCTTTCCGCAAATGCCGGCCTATTGCGCCGCAAAGGGGGCAGTCCTCATGATGACGAAGACGGCGGCCGTTGAATACGCCACGCAAGGGATCCGCGTAAACGCTATCTGTCCGGGCACCGTGAAAACAGGCCTCAGCATGGGCATGCCGCGGGAATACATCGATATGGCTCTGCAGGGAATGCCGATGCGCCGTATCGGCCTCGCGTCGGAAATTGCCGACGTGGCGCTGTTTCTGGCCAGCGGCGAGTCGTCTTTCGTCACGGGAACCGTGGTGGTCGCGGACGGCGGCTATACAGCCATTTGAATAAGGACGCCCCCTTTCAGTCATCGCTTCCTTGAAACCGACCATTTTGTAAGCTGGACCACATGCCTATGAGGTATGGCGATTATGGAGCTGCGCCATCAGACATCACGCGCGCCGACGACATTTCCCGTTTGGTAAGTGCCAATGAATGTCTGCTCCGTCAGAGCCGCCCCATCTCAAATTCCTCGCAGGAATAACCGAGCATCGAAAGGCCCTCCTCCAGGAAGTCTCCAACGAGCGGCGTGCCAAGAAGATAATCGGCCGTCCGTTCGTTGTGGGCCTGCGCCGCCTCGTCGCGCACCGTTTGCCAATCGCTGGCCGAATAGTCATCGCGGCCGAGCCACGCGAGCGCCACAAGATCAATCTGCTCATCCTCCGAAAGGGCATTGATGAAAGACGTGAGCTCCTCAACGACCGGGTCGTCCTCATGGTCTTCGAGGATCGAAACATCCATGTCATCCGTTGGATTCGATCCGGGCTCCGGCTCGGTCACTTCATCCTTGGCGTCGAATGCGCGAGCCTTGATGATGATGAAGCAGACCTTCTCCGGCGAGATCGTCAGCGTTGCCGCATCCGGGGAGGCAGGCGGTTCCGTTTGGCGTGATAATTTTCCCATGATTGTCACCTAAGTTGTGACTTGCCGGCTCTGCCGGTTTTCTGGAAAGCCCAATTGCTCCGGGAACTTCCTGAGGGTGATCAAAGCCGATCGGCTATCTTGGTGCGGGCCGTGCAGACTATGATCCTCCCTTCGATTGAGATCACGGCGGCAGGTGATGCGACTATTAATACCAAGAGTTGCAAAAGGCGACTCTTGGTTCCTTTCTCGAATTTTCGCTTTTTCAAAGGGTCAGCGAAAATTCGAGAGTGGCACCAACGGTCATTCTTGTGACCGTTGGTATAAATTTGGTTCCCGTCGCGCAGAGGCAAGTGGCAATATCGCAAGGGAGAAACTAACGCCATGAAGGAGCGCGTACTTTTGCGGCAGATGTTCGAAGCTGCCGTGAGGTCGGCTGCGGCGGAGGTATGTATGCCGCCGCATCTCCCGCCGCCGCCGTCAGGCCGCACAATTGTCGTCGGTGCGGGCAAGGCGGCGGCCGCGATGGCGCGCGCGGTCGAAGCGCACTGGCCTGCGGACCAGCCGCTCAACGGTCTCGTGGTCACCCGCTATGGCCACGGCGTTGGTCCGCTCGGGCGGATCGAGGTGGTCGAGGCCAGCCATCCGGTGCCGGATGCAGCGGGCCAGGCCGCAGCGGCCCGGATCCTCGATTTGGTGCGTAGTCTCGGTCCGGATGATCTGGTGCTCTGCCTGATCTCCGGCGGCGGGTCGGCCCTGCTTTCGCTGCCCGCGCCAGGCGTCGAACTGGAGGACAAGCAGGCAGTCAATCGCGCGTTGCTGCGCAGCGGCGCTGGCATCCATGACATCAATTGCGTCCGCAAGCACCTTTCCGCGATCAAGGGTGGCCGTCTCGTTGTCGCCGCGGCGCCGGCGCAGGTGGTTTCGTTGGTGATCTCCGATGTTCCTGGCGACGACCCCTCGGTGATCGCCTCCGGCCCGACGGTGCCCGACCCCGGCACGCTTGCCGATGCCCAAGCGGTATTGGAACGCTTCGGGATCGTGCCGCCGCCTTCGGTCAAGGCCCGGCTCGCCGACCCCGGCGCCGAGACGCCCAAGCCGGGCGATGCCGCTTTCGTCCGAACGCTGACGCATATCATTGCCACGCCACAGGCGGCGCTGGAGGCCGCCGCTGCGATCGCCCGAGCGGCGGGAGTGCAGCCGCTGATCCTGGGCGATGCCCTCGAAGGCGAGGCCGCCGAGGTCGGCCGCGTCATGGCCGGGATCGCCCGTCAGGTTGCTCTCCACCACCAGCCTGCGCCGCCGCCCTGCGTCTTGATCTCCGGGGGCGAAACAACAGTTACTGTGCGCGGCCATGGACGCGGCGGGCGTAACGTGGAGTTTCTTCTATCGCTGGCCATCGCGTTGAACGGTCAGCCCGGCGTTTACGCCTTGGCCGCCGATACTGACGGCGTTGATGGTGCGGAAGAGATTGCCGGCGCCATCATCGGCCCCGACACGCTCGCCCGCGCCGCTGCTCTCGGGGTGAGCGCAAAGGCGCGGCTCGCCGACAATGACGGACACGGATTCTTCGCCCTGCTGAAGGATCAGGTGATCACCGGCCCGACCCTCACGAATGTCAACGACTTCCGCGCTATCCTTATCAAGGCCGCATGAATGGACGGCAGCCGCCTGCGCCGCGAACGGGTCCGCGAGGCGGCACGCGGTTATTGGGAACAGGCTGACCAGCGACACGGTTTGGTCCCTCTCCGTAAGCGAAATGAGCAGCGCACGACCTTTTTGTAGAACGAAACATCCCGCCACAAATCGGCTTGCAAGCAATTGCCGATTGCAGTAACCACGATAACGTATATGACTATATATAGCTTTTGTTAGTTGCGCTCGCATCCTGGCCGTGACGCGGCGCGCGTTGGAAACAACAGAATGAGACATCTCGTTGCTGCCCTCCTCATCGCCGCCGCTTTGCTCGGCGCGCCATCGGCTGGCGCGCGTGAAATCACTGATATGACCGGCCGTCATGTGACAATTCCTGACAAAATCACGAAAATCTATTCGGCATCCTATCCTTTGACCCTCTTGTTCTATGCTTTCGCACCGGATCTTCTGGTCGCGGCCAACTTTCCTCTCGGCGAGGAGCAAAAGCCCTTTGTTCCGCCTCAAGTCGCCAACCTCCCGGCAATCGGCGCAGCGATGGGACAAGGCAGAGGAATGAACCCTGAAGAGGTCCTTGCGCTTCACCCCGATCTCATCGTGGCCTGGGTCGATCCGTTCGGCGATACGAGCCATACCACCCAGCAATTCGATAAGACGGGCCTCCCCATCGTCTTCATCCGCATGAACACGCTTGCCGACTATCCGGCTGCCTTGCAATTTCTTGGCGAGCTCTTCGACCGTCCGCAGCGGGCTGCCATTCTTGGCGATTATATTTCCAACGCGATCGCCAAGGTAACCGGCACAGTGGCCACCATACCGCCTGAAGCCCGCGTCAATTTCTATTACGCCGAGTCGCGTGACGGTCTCGCAACCGAATGCGATAAATCTTTCCATGTCGAAGCAATCGCGGTCGCGGGCGGTGAGAATGTCGAGCATTGCTCGCAGACAACACATTTCGGAATGGAAAAAGTCACCCTCGAAGAGATCATCGCCGCGCAGCCGGCAATCATTCTGAGCCAGGATCATCGCTTCGCCGATACGGTGAGCCTGACCCCGCAATGGCGCAATGTCGAGGCGGTCAGGACCGGGCACATTGTCAATATTCCCCAGCTTCCTTTCAATTGGCTCGACCGTCCACCGAGCTTCATGCGGGCGCTTGGCATTCAATGGCTTGCCAATCTCTTTTATCCCGACCTTTTTCCTATGGATGTGAAAGCCGAGACCAGGAATTTCCATCATCTGTTTTTCGGCGTTGAGCTCAGCGATCAAGATGTCGATCGCATCCTCCATTGAAAGGAAAACGGCGCCGGCCGGGGTCCGAGCGGCGCGTGGCTCTCTGCTCCTGGCTGCGTTTCTGATCGCAATCTTCTTCGGCGTCGCCTGCCTCGCCTTGACGATCGGCCGCTACCCTTTGCATCTTCGCGATATTGTTGAATTTTTCGCAGCCGCCGCCAATCTTATCCCCATGCCGGCGGACCGATATGATCTTCTGCATAATGTCATCATCGAAATCAGGCTGCCGCGCATCCTGGGAGCAGGCTTCGTCGGAGCCGCGCTCGCGGTATCGGGTGCCGCCTATCAATCGGTCTTTCGCAACCCTCTCGTATCGCCCGGGCTTTTGGGCGTGCTCGGGGGCGCGAGCTTCGGCGCCGCGCTTGCCATCCTGATCTCCGGTAAATGGTTCATCATTCAACTGCTCGCCTTCCTGTTCGGGCTTTTCGCGGTGATGCTGGGTTTGGGGATCGCACATCTCGTCGGCCCGGCATCGATCATCACGCTTGTCCTCGGCGGCATGATCAGCGGCGCGTTTTTTACCGCGGCCCTGTCGATCCTCAAATATATGGCCGATCCTTACGATCAGCTGCCGGCGATCGTCTATTGGCTGATGGGGAGCCTCGGCGGCGTGGATCTTCGGCAAGTCATTTGGCTCGGTCCCCCGGTGGTGATCGGCATCATGATCCTGAGCGGCCTCGGCCGGGCGCTCGATGCCCTCTCGATGGGCGAGGATGAAGCGCGCTCATTAGGCGTTCCTGTTGAAGCCGTTCGCTATGGAGTCATTGCATTGGCGACCTTTGTTTCCGCGCTTTCGGTTTCCATCGCCGGCATGATCGGTTGGGTCGGTCTGATTGTTCCCCATTTCGCGCGCATGATCGTTGGACCATGCAATGCAAGGCTCCTTCCGGTCAGCGCGATTTTCGGTGCGATTTTCCTGATTTGCGCGGATTGCCTGGCCCGCACGATCGGCCAGGCGGAGATTCCAATCGGCATTATGACTGAACTCTTAGGGATCCCCGCCTTTCTTCTCGTCTTGCGTCGCGCGCGAAAGGGTTGGGCATGAGATCCGCCCCAATGATCTGCCTCGAAGGCAACGGCCTGCGATTTGCGCATCGTGATCGTCCGGTTTTGAACGGGGCAAGTCTTGCCATCGTACCGGGCGAGATCGTCTCGCTGCTTGGTGCGAACGGCGCCGGCAAGAGCACGTTGCTGCGGCTTCTTCTTGGGCTTCTTAAGCCGCAAAGCGGGACTGTGCGGCTGAATGGTCAAGCACTTCCCGAGCTTGGGCGCCGGCAGATTGCGCGTTACCTCGCTTACGTGCCGCAAATCCATACAGCGCCTTTTCCCTATCAGGTCCAGGATGTCATCATGCTCGGGCTCTGGCCCGAAACAGGCTTCTTACGAAATCCGAGCCTTGATGATGAAGAAAAAATTATCGTTGTCCTGGAACGCCTTGGAATCGCTCATCTTGCAAGACGGCCCTATACGGAAATTTCCGGTGGCGAGCGGCAACTTGCCTTGATCGGCCGCGCCCTCGTGCAAGGTGCGCGCATCTTGATCATGGACGAGCCAATGAGCGGGCTCGACTACGGTCATCAGATCCGTCTCATCGAACATTTGCAAGAACTTGCCGAGGAAGGGCGCAGCGTGCTCATGAGCACCCATCATCCGGAACAGGCCCTGTGGGCCTCGACCCGCGTTGCCTTGTTGCACGCCGGGCGGATCGAAGCAGACGGATTGCCTGGCGATGTCCTCACACGAGAAGCCATGCACCGCCTTTATCAGGTCGAGATCATCGCCGTGAACGCCCTCGATGGACGAATGGCGTTTTTGCCAGCAAGACGCGATCGGCACGCAGGGGTCGGCGAATGAGAATCTTCATAGGGATCGACGATACGGATGTCCTTGGCGCCAAGATCGGGACGGGCCGGTTGACGCGGATGTTCGAGGCGAAACTGCCAACGGGGGCCAGATTATGGGGTGCATTGCGCCATCAGTTGCTGGTCGATTCGCGCATTCCTTACACGTCGCATAATAGCCCTGCTTGCGCCGTTGTGGAGGTGGAGGATGGACGCTTGATCCATAGCCTCATCGACCGGGCGATCATGCATATCAAGGAATTGGCTAGTCCTGGAAGCGATCCAGGCCTCTGCGTTGCGCGGGAGGATGCCGATCTTTCGGGCGTGATCGCCTTTGGCCTCTCCTGCACCCATTCCATCGAAACGCAGGAACGCGCCAAGGCAGTGGCCGCAGCCGCCGGCATTTATCTCGCGGGCCTTGGCGGCACGCAAGACGGCATCATAGGCGCGACGGCGGCCGTCGGCCTCACAGCCTATGGATGGTCGGGCCGCTTTCTTGAATTCTCGCGCTTGCGCGACCTTCCCGATCCGGTTCGCGTCGATGAGCTCCTCGCGAAGGGCATACTGCCCGTCGCTCTCGATCAGGATGCAAGCGTTCTACCCGGAGACGCGATGATCGCCACAAATGGCTGGCTCAGTCCGCGCCTATGGGCTGGACGCGCCATCGTCCCCGTCCGATTTGAAGATGGCCGCTGGGTGGCACTGAGCAAGAAATCGCGCGATGCCGAAGTCGCGGAATAGAGCGTGTCATCCGCTCAGAACCGGACCGTCATTTCCGATCCATAAACCGCGCCCCAGGAGGGGTATCCATACACAGTCTCATATTTCCGATTGGTGATATTCCGGCCAAAGACGGAAAGTTTCGCCTGCGCGGGACCAAGGCTGAAGCTGCGGCCGAGGTTCAAATCAACGACCACGAAATTGCCGACCGGATGATAATTGCCGTCCGCCGAATTGAAGTTCGACATATAGGGCGAGACATATATGAGCGATAAGGTGCCACTCCACGCTTCATAAGACTGCGTCAAAGTGAAATCGACGAGGTTGCGCGGGATCGTTTGCGAATAGACCGCGAGAGTGGAACTCG
>DASQCU010000101.1:0-6822 GCA_035634575.1 Beijerinckia sp. | reverse complement strand
CGCATCAACCAGCGCCACAACCCGTTCCCGCAGGTCCTTTGAAATGACTTTGCCCATCATCCCCCCTCCATCACAAAGAGGGAATCACAAGAAGCCTCACAGGAAAAGGGACTGATTCCTATTTAACGCGTAACGCTGTAGAGCAAGATGACTTATCGTTGAATCGTCATCTTGCTCTTAAGTATTTGTTTTATCGCGTGTCCGGACGCAAAACCGGTATCCACTTTTGCTGGACACGCTCTAGGCACTTCACGTCGAAAATCGACGTTCCTGGATGCCCGGATCAAGTCCGGGCATGACGCATTGATACTTCACGACCGAATCTAAAAACTCAAAGCTCAAGGCCAATGGCGATCGCGGTGATCGGCGTGTCGATCGTCTCCAAAGCTTCCTTGCGCTTCGGACGGAAGCGGAATTTCTTGCGGATGCCCGCCGTCAATTGCTTCTCGACAATCTTCACGTCAGGAAAATCCTTCAGCTGCGCTTTGAAGTCGTCGTAGAGTTTTTGATAATCATCGGCATCATGCGCCCAATAGCGCAGTTGCACCGAAAACACCTTGCCATATTTGTTCACAAGATGGTCGCGCACACCCGGTTCCTGAGGCACAATCCAGCGCGGATCGAAAGTGCCATTATCCGAACTCATCGCCTTGATGCCCGTCTCCAGCATGTAGAAATAGCCGTCCGGATTGCCGTTGGCGTTGATCGCGACCAAGGCGCCGGTATCGGGATTATAAAGGTCGTAGCCAGTCTCTACCTCGCGCGCGGTGCTCGAAGCGAAAACCTCGAAATCGCCGAGATGTGCCTCGTCGACTTCCAGAACTTTTTCGGTCACTGCCAAAATCATATTGCAGGCATTGGCATAGACGAGGCTGACGCCGATATTGCAATTGGTGATCCAGGACGGAAAAGAATTATCGATGATCTTGGTCAGACGCTCTTCGATAGGTAAACCAAAGAATGCGCGGGCATATTTGATATCGTAACCGGTGATGGCCATTAGAATTTTGGTCCCTCAAAGAGTGTCGCCTCATTTTGAGGCGGTTCGCCATGAGAGCAAGCAAAAGCGAAGCCAACGCTGTCCGCGCCATCTGAATTCAGATTCGCTCCGTTTTCCCGAAAATCTGCTCGAATTCGCGGCGCAAGGCCACATCGACATCGGCCATCGTCACAGGCAGTCCAAGATCGACAAGGCTTGTAACGCCAAAATGGGCGGTGGAAATGCCGCAGGGCACGATGCCGGAAAAATGCGAAAGATCGGGCTCCACATTGAATGAAATGCCATGGTAGGAGACCCAGCGGCGCACCCTGATACCGATTGCCGCGATCTTGTCCTCCGCCATCTCGCCGCCGAGCCCGCGCGGCTTTTCCGGCCGCGCGACCCAGACGCCGACCCGATCCTCGCGTCTTTCGCCCTTGACGTTGAAGGCCGCGAGCGTTGCGATAATCCAGCCTTCCAAAGCGGCGACATAGGTGCGCAGATCCGGCTTCCGGCGCTTGAGATCGAGCATCACATAGGCGACCCTTTGCCCCGGCCCATGATAGGTGAATTGGCCACCGCGCCCCGTGGGATGCACCGGAAAACGCTGATCGACGAGATCGGCGTCCTTCGCGGACGTGCCTGCCGTATAAAGTGGCGGATGTTCGAGGAGCCAGACCTGTTCGGGGGCTTTGCCCTCCGCTATCGCCTGGGCGCGGCTTTCCATCTGCGCGACAGCCTCGTCATAAGGGACGAGCGCTTCTGAAATCCGCCATTCAACGGGCGCTCCAGCCTCGATAGGCAATAGGGCGGGGGTCAAACTATCGCGCGTCAGCATGGTTCGCTCGGATTGATGTAATGTTTCCAACTCACATATCTTATAAGCGCGAATGGGCAGTGCCAATTTTTGGGGAGGGGGTCGACACAAGAATGTCGAACCAAGCCTTGCAACAGATGCGGCGATTTGTTAGACGACGCGCCTGCCGGTCTTGTGAGACACACCCACAGATTCGCAAAAATCCGCGGCCATGGCGGAATTGGTAGACGCGCTAGCTTGAGGTGCTAGTTGGGCAACCAGTGGAGGTTCGAGTCCTCTTGGCCGCACCATCTCTTTACACAAGCGGCGCCTTTGGGCGCCGTTTTGTTTAGGGGACGGCCCCTTCTTGGCCAGGGGCATGCCGCGCCCCGGTGCGATGGGTGGAAAGCTGCGCCAGTATTTTTTCCGTCTCGGAGCTCCAGCCTTGAGGCGCGGGATCCGTCGGTGCCGTGCCCGGCCCAGGTACAAGATGGACGATCTTGAAGCCGCGCCGCTTCAATTCGCTCAAGAGATCCGGGAGCATAGCCGCTGTCGAGCGCTTGATATCGTGCAGCAGAATAATCCCGTGCTTTTGCTTCTCCAGCCGATCGAGAATCAGGGCAAGTTCGGCCTCTGGTGTCATGGGCAGCCAGTCGGAGGCCCAAAGATCGGCGCCAAAGATCGCGATATTGCGCGAGGCGAGCCAATTGTCGAGCGCCGGCGTATCGGCAAAGCCGGGAAAGCGGAAAAAGGGTACCTTGGGCGCGGTGCTCGCCTCGCCATAGGCAGCCTTGTCATCGGCGGCAAAGCCTCTGTCTATCTCTGCCCTTGCTGCAGAATCGCTCAGGCCCCGCAGAGTTGCCGCCGGATGCGAAAATGTATGATGGCCAAGCGTATGGCCTTCCGCCAATTCACGCCTGACGAGACGCGGCAAAGCCTCGGCATTGCGGCCAATCAGAAAAAAGGTCACCTTGACGCATTGTTTCGCCAAAGCGTCCATCACCTCGCCCGTTGTCCGGCTCGCGGGACCGTCATCGAAGGTGAGGACGACCTCGTGATCTTCGAGCTGCAAACTGCGGGGATAGGTCTTGAACCCGACCTGCAAACCTCCTTGGGTGCCGACAGTCAGGGTGCGGCTCACACCGAGCGCATCCGGTACACAGTGCGTTTCAGCCGAAGCGGCAAACGGCGAGGCAATGACAACAAGAAGAAGCAGAGCTTTCGCTAATTTTGATAGAAGCATGTTTTCCTGTAGGGCGTTCAGACGTAGCGCAACGTCGCGAACATGCCTGCTTCCATGTGATAGAGCAGGTGGCAATGGAAGGCCCACCAGCCCGGATTATTGGCATCAAAGGCGACGGTGACGCTTGTCTGCGGCGGCACCAGCACTGTGTCCCGGAGCGCGCCAGCAAAGCGCCTCCCGGCGATCGACACAACCTGAAACTTGTGCCCATGCAAGTGCATGGGGTGCGGCATCGACGTTTCATTAGTGATCACGAGTTCCACGCGCTCGCCCTTGGCAACAGGCAGCGGCGGGACGTCCTTGGTCCATGCCACATTGTTGATCGACCATTGATAGGCGCTCATGTCGCCGGTCAGGTTCACCTTGTGGATGCGGTCCGCCCTGCGCGGTGTCAATGATTCAGCTGCCAGGAGCCGCCGCTCCAGCGTGAGCGTAAGCGGCGGCGAGGCGGTAGTGGCCATCTCCGGGATTCGCGCAATCTGGCCGCGCCCGGCGATCAGGATAATTCCGGTGCGCCGCCGCTCGCCTTCGAGCTGCGCGAGCACCGGATAGGCCGCATCGGCTTGCGGAATGGTGAGCTGGATGTCGAGCCGCTGTGCCACACTGATCGGAAAGATACGGCCGCGAACTGGAATTGTGCGAAAACCATCGACAGCAATCAACTCGCCTTCGAGCTCGCCGAGATCAATATGATAGGCGCTCATTGATGAAGCGTTGATCACACGCAAAAGCGCGCGGCCTGCGGGTTCGATCTTCACCACTTGAGGGTCGGCGAGGGTCCGGTCATTGGCAAGGAACGCGTCATATTTGACGTCGTTCAGATCCGGTTTGTTGTCTCCCGGCGTTGCGCTCATGGGCATTGTCATGCCGGGCATATGATGGCCGCCGGACGGTGCGGAGGCCATGCCCGCCATTTTCTGTCCTGTCCGCAGCGTCTCGAAGATCTGCTCGGGCGCGGTGAAGCTGAAATCGGCAAGCATCATGATGATTTCCTGCTGGTCACCCCGGTCACGGTCATCGTGGATGATCAGTGGAGCGGCCATCAAAAGCTGCTCCTGAAGACCTTGATGTGAATGCATCCAGAACGTGCCGCCGAAGTCCAGCGGGAAATCGTAATCGGCGCCGCCGCCAGGAGGAATGGGTGGCGCGGAAATGCCAGAGACGCCATCCTGCTGCCAAGGCGGGGCGAGGCCATGCCAATGGATCAGGCTTGGCTCATCGATATGGTTCTCGACTCTGACGCGGAACGGCCGGCCAACTTCCGTGGCAATACCAGCAGTTCCATCCGGCTGGCGTATTCCAAAAACCGAGGCCGCTTTGCCATTGACCTCGATCGTGCGCCGCTCAAGCCTCAGCACGGCCGCTGGGGGCTCGGCCGTTTCTGCGCGTGCCAGGGCGGTGACGCCGGTTGCAAGCGAAGTTGCCAGGAAATCGCGGCGAGAGAGCATGATCGCTCCTCCTACCTGATCGTATCAAATCGGCTCTTTGGCTCTAATGCGGGTCTTCCAGGCTAAAGGTCGCGGAATTCTCATCATAGGCGAAGAGCTCTCCATAACGTCCCCAATTGACGACGCTTTTCAGGGTCCGGTCAGCATATTCCTCGGACATGTAGTCTTCGAGCTCTTCGAGGAATCGGGTTGCGCGGGCGCTGTGGGTGGGACGATCATCGAGCACCACCTTAATTCGCGCGGCCAAAGGTACGTAAGCCAGCAAGTGGTCGCCAAAGAGCTTCTTGCGCACGTCGACCTCGGCATCCGCGAAACGAAGCCCGGCCGGGGTCAATTTGATCGCGCCATCTGCAAGTTCGGCGAAACGGAGAAGTTGCAAGGTTTCGGCGACAGGGAAAAGATCGTCGATCTCCATTTGCAGACTATCGGCGAGCTCGGGCAGCGCGGCCTTGCCATTATAGGGCTCCGCCGCGACTTCCTCGATCATGCCGGCAAGCGTATTGGTCGAGAGACGTGGCAGCGCCATGGCGAGACCAAGGCCCGGGAAAGCGCCCTCTCGCCCGGGCTGTACCGGTTCCGGCCGCTTGGTCATCAACGCATAGATTTTATCGACCAGTTGGCGGAATTCGGGATCGAGGCGATTGCGCGGGTGCTGCATAGTCACAGTAATCTCGGCTGCGATGCGGCCGGGATTGGAGGAGAGGACGATGATGCGATTGCACATCAGGACGGCCTCTTCGATATTATGCGTCACCATTAAAATAGACTTTATCGGCATGCGGCCTTCGACCCAGAGGTCGAGAAGGTCGGTGCGCAAGGTTTCGGCAGTCAGCACGTCCAGGGCGGAAAAGGGTTCGTCCATCAACAGAATGTTCGGATTGACGACGAGCGCCCTGGCGAAGCCGACGCGTTGGCGCATGCCGCCGGATAATTCCTTCGGGTAGGCGGATTCAAACCCATCGAGACCGATAAGATCTATGGCCTTCAGCGCGCGCCGGCGCGCCTCGTCCTTTGGGACCTTTTTTGCCCGCAGGCCAAGTTCCACGTTGGCGAGGACGGTCAGCCAGGGGAAAAGCGCGAAGCTTTGAAACACCATGGCAACGCCGTCGACCGGGCCGCGCACTGGCTCGCCAAGATAGCTCACATTGCCCGAAGCGGGTTTGACCAGACCGGAGACGATACGCAAAAGCGAGGATTTGCCGCAACCGGAGCGCCCAAGGAGGCCGACGATCTCCCCCTCCTTCAGGGTGAGTGAGACCTTGTCGAGTACGGCCGGCCCTTGCTCGCCCGACCCAGTGCGGTAATTCTGGCTGACATCCTGCGCTTCAAGCAAGGTTTCCTGGCGGGCGCGGGAAGTCGCAGATCTCACGTCGAGCATGGCGATCACCTCAATCCAATCTCAGCCGCCGTTCGGCGAGCCCGAAAAGCGGCCGCCACAGCAGCCGGTTGTATAGAATCACAAAGATCGACATCACCGCGACCCCGAGCACGATGCGCGGAAAATCGCCATCCGCCGTTGCCTTGGCAATATAGGCGCCGATACCCTGCGCCGAAATCGTATCGTCACCCCATTTCACATATTCGGCAACGATCGATGCGTTCCATGATCCGCCGGAGGCGGTGAGGGCGCCAGTGACATAATAGGGGAAAATTCCGGGCAGGATGACGTTCTTCCACCAGGCCCAGCCCTTGATCTGGAAGCCGGAAGCCGCCTCCTTGAGATCATTCGGAAAGGCGGTGGCGCCGGCGATCACATTGAAGAGAATGTACCATTGGGTGCCGAAGACGATCAGAAAGCTCAACCAGATATCGGGGTTGAGCGAGAATTTCAGAATCAAGACAACTGCGACCGGAAAAATGACATTGGCCGGAAAGGCTGCAAGGAATTGCGCGAGCGGCTGCACTTTTTCGGCGAGCGCCGGTCTTAGTCCGATCCAGACGCCGATCGGCACCCAGATGAGCGTCGCAAGTGCCATCAAAACGATCACACGCAACATGGTTATCAGGGTGAGAAGCACGGCTTGTCCAAGATCGCCCCACGACAAATCCTGGCGAATATAATCGATGATGAGCCAAGTGGCCCAGGCTGTTGCGAGGCCAATCGTCAGAAGCCACAAAACATCGATGATCCGGCTGGTACTTCTTGCCTGCGACGAGGCGGCGGCTGCTGGACGGAAGGGCAATTCGAGGCGCAACAAGCCGATGGTCTGAAAGAGCTCTATTGGCCGGCGCATCAAGGCACGGAGCCAGTGTGTGCGGTTGAAAATTTGCGCCACCCAGGATCTTTCCTCGGTCTGGCTGACGGTCAGTTCGACACGAAACTTGGTGCTGAACACGACGAGGGGACGGAACAGAA
>DASQCU010000100.1:0-6227 GCA_035634575.1 Beijerinckia sp. | reverse complement strand
GGTCAAACGATCGATCTCTGGCACTTTGCCGGAAATCGATTGCGCCCTTACCGCTCGCCCACCGGCAAGGAGCCAAGCTCCCATTGCGCCAAAAAGCGTGGCGCCGCCGCCGCACAAAAAATCGCGTCTATCAGACAAGATGAATTGAGTCTGGTTCCGCATTGCCACCTCCCAGCATGTTGCTGTGACTGCAAGGGCGTGAGAACCTGTTTCGAAGGCCGTGTCCTTATGGAGGTTGATTTAATCCCAAAAGGCCGAGATCGCCAGCAAAGCGCTTGCGATCGAGCGATTTGCCGGAAACAGCCTTGATCCTTGCGTCTCACATCGGAGCATGGTGACGTCCCGGCTGGAACATCTGACGGCACTGCGGGCTGAGCATGGCCTTGTGCCGGTGCATGCACGCGGCAACACGAGCTTCATCGGGGACGACATCGCCGCAGAGGCGAATGGCATCGTCCTGGCAGGCCTGCGTCTGCTCCTGTCGAGAATATTGGCTGAACGCGGCGCTCGGGAAGAAAAGCATCGAACAAGCGACAAGCGAAACGAGCTTCGATTGCATGGCGGCGTTCTCCCATCATTTTCTTAAATGCTTTGCCGAAACTCAGATATGAGGAAAGGTGCTTTATTCGCCCTCCTATGAGCCCTCATAAGTGATACGATAAAGCGCACCTGCAAAATCGTCGGAGACGAGAATCGATCCATCGCGCAATTGCGCAACATCGACGGGGCGGCCGAGATATTCGCCCTTCCCGCTCAGCCAGCCTTCCGCGAAAGGCTCGGTCTTGTCAGCAGTGCCGTCCTCCTTAAGCGATGTGAACATCACCCGCGCGCCGACCGGCATGGTCCGGTTCCAGGAGCCATGCTGGGCTGAGAAAATACCTCCTTGATATTTCTTGGGAAATTTCGTGCCTGTATAAAACTGCATTCCGAGATCGGCGGCATGGGCGATCATTTCGATCTGCGGAAAGACAACATCGGCCGGCGGCGTCTCATTCTTATATTCTTCCGTGCGAACATGGCCGCCGCCATACCAGGGGAAACCGAAATTGAGCCCGGGCCGCGTCGCCCGGTTCAGTTCGCCGGGCGGAATGTCATCGCCCATCCAATCGACCTGATTATCGGTGAACCAAAGGGTTTTGTCCTTGGGATTGAAGTCCATGCCGACCGAATTGCGGATCCCGCGCGCGAACACCTCGCGCCCTTTGCCCTCCCGGCTCATTCGGATGATGCCGCCGAGTCCCAGCTTATTGTACTCAGGCATTTTTTCAGGCGGCGGCACATTATGGGGCTGCCCGACCGCGATATAGAGCTTGTCATCGGGTCCGATGCGGCAGACACGCGCCGCATGATCGAAGCTTTCCTCGGCCTTTGGAATAAGTTCTCCCTCTTTGACAATGACCCTGGCGGTCTTCGCGCTTGTCAAGGATTCCGCCCCGGCGAAAGCCGAAACGCGATTGACCTCGGCGACGAACAGCACCCCATCTTTCGAGAAACAGACGCCGTTCGGCATATTCATTTTGATCGAAGGCGCGAAATCCCGCACCTCATCAGCTACGCCTCGGTTGGTGCGATCTCTCACCGCATAAATCTTTGTGTCCCTCGTTCCGACGAAGATCACAGAGCCCCGCGGCCCAACAGCCAAGTGGCGCGCACCGGGTACAAGCGCATAAAGGCTGATCTTGAAACCAGGAGGGAGTTTGATCCGCTCAAGGTTCGCCCTGATCGCCTCCGCCTTGGGCCCGGTTTGCGGGACGAGGAAATGATCGCTGGGTTTTTCCTTGTGGCCCGCGCCCAGCTCCAGCTGTTGTGCGACGGCATTCGAGGCAAAGGCAAAGCTCAAAGCAAGACAGGCTCGCAAGGCGATTGGCGACCGCATGAGTTTACTTTCGCAGGTCTCCACGAATGGTTTGCGACTCTTGGCATCAAGAGCAAGATGACGGTTCAAAGATAAGTCATCTTGCTCCGGGCAGGAACCCCCACCCCTTCATTCACGATGCAATCGGCCTTTCACGTGAAGGCGCGGCGAGCGCGGCGAAAAGCGCATCATCCTCGTTTATCTTGGCATTGGGCGTGACCAACAAAGCTTCACCGTAGAAAATTGAATTCGCGCCCGCAACCAGGCATAAGATCTGCGCTTCGCGGTTCAACATGGATCGTCCCGCCGAGAGCCTGACGCGCGAGGCCGGCATAAGAATGCGCGTTGTCGCGACCATCCGCACGAAATCGAGCGGATCGACCGTCTCCCTTGCGCCAAGCGGTGTACCCGCCACCGGGACCAATGCGTTGATCGGCACGCTTTCAGGATGCGGATCGAAGCTTGCCAGCACGGCGAGCATGGCCGCGCGATCGGCGACGCTTTCTCCCATGCCAATAATGCCGCCGCAGCACATTTCGAGCCCGGCCCCGCGAACCGCCTTCAAAGTTGCGAGCCGGTCGTCATAGGTCCGTGTGGTGATGATCTCACCGTAGAATTCAGGGCTCGTATCGAGATTATGGTTATAGGCGGTGAGACCCGCCTCTTTCAGCCGTCCCGCCTGGTTCTCATTCAACATGCCGAGCGTGACGCAAGCCTCCATGCCAAGCTCACGAACGCCGCGCACCATATCGAGCACCGCGTCGAATTGCGCGCCATCGCGCACCTGACGCCAGGCCGCGCCCATGCAGAAGCGATCGGCACCAGCCTCGCGCGCCCGCTTCGCGAGGGCCAGAACCGCATCGGTCTGCATGAGTTCGATCTTGTCGAGATGCACTTCCTTGTGATGCGCCGATTGCGGACAATAGCCGCAATCCTCCGGGCAGCCTCCCGTCTTGATGCTGAGCAAGCTTGCCTTCTGGACGTCGGTGACATCCTGGTATTGGCTGTGGAGACGATTGGCCCGCGCGATCAGATCGAGCAGCGGCAGATCGTGGATGCTTATGATTTCGTCCACCGTCCAATCGTGGCGGAGCGACAAGGAGGCGAACTCTTCTTTCATCGAGCTGGCTTTCTTAAGTTTGTAGCGGTTTATCGGAAAGGCGTTCTACGTCCTTCTTCTGTCGCATTTTTGACAGCGACATGGAGTCCCTTTCGCCTGAAAATGCTCCAGGATTTGTTTTGTCGCGTGTCCGGACGCCAAACCGGTTTTCATTTGTGCTGGACACGCTCTAATACCAATGGTCATAAAGAATGACCATTGGACCACTCTCGAATTTCCGTGAACCCTTTGAAAAGTGAAATTCGAGAAAGGAACCAAGGGTTGCTCTTTACAACCCTTGATATGCAAGGTTTGGCCGCCTTCAACCTGCACTGACAACGAAGATCAGTTGGCCATCGGCAAGGTAAAGCGCGACCGCGGCTCCGGCTTCAAAAGCTTCTTGATCGCATTGGCCGCGACAACCTCGCCCTGATTGGCGTAGGCTTCGTGATTTTCTTCGATGTGCTCCAGATCATAAAGATAATTGACCATGAGTCCGGCGCCGTCGCGCAGGCCCTTGGCCGAGAGATCGCCGAGCCAGTCGATGCGCTCAAGCCTCGCGCCATTGCCAAGATGAAATCTTGCGACGGAATCGACGGGGCGTCCGTCCTGACGCTTGGCCTTGAGGTAATAATGCGCGGCGATCGGCTCGATGACCCGTCGAAGCCGGTCGGCAAGCTCTGAGTCCTCATGCCAATCGCTCCGGTCAAGCGCCTCGACGAGGCTGCGATTTTCTTCAGAGAGTGGCACGCCCTCGCCTTGTTTCAACCAACGCATGAAGCCTGGCACGGGCGAGAGCGTGACGAAACTATCGAGCGTTGGCACTTCGCGGCGCAGATCCTCGACAACTTGCTTGATCAGAAAATTGCCGAAAGTGATGCTGGCAAGCCCGCGCTGACAATTGGAAATGGAATAGAAGACTGCGGTACGCGCATGATCGAGGGAAACCGGAGGCCGATCCTCGACAAGCAAAGGTGCGATTGCCTGGGGGATGGCCTGCGTCAGGGCAACTTCGACGAAGATCAACGGCTCATCGATCAAAGCCGGATGGAAAAAGCCGTAACAGCGCCGGTCGAGCGGATCGATCCGGCGGCGAAGGTCCGCCCAATCACGGATTTCATGCACGGCTTCGTAGCGGATGATTTTTTCGAGCACGATTGCGGGCGTTGACCAGTCGATCCGGCGGAGCACCAGAAAGCCGCGATTGAACCAGGACGACAAAAGATGAACAAAATCCCGGTCCACGGGGGCAAGCGATTTGTGCTGGCTCACCAGCGCGAGAAGATCCGCCCGCATACGGACAAGCGCATGGGTGCCGCCCGGCGCGCGATTGAGCCTGCGGAACAATTCCTGCCGCCGCGCCTCGGAATAATAGTGGAGATCGCCAGCATCTGTCCCCACAGGATCGGCGAGCCATTGGTCGGCGGCTTTCCTGAGCCTTTCGCGATCCGGCCCGAACCTTTCCGCAAAAGCCTCGAAGAGGGAGAGACGCCCCTGTTCATCGAGATCCAGATAGCGGTCGAGGATTTCGGCGGCAAGCGCCGTGCCGGAGGCCTCGCCGCGGCGGGACAATAGCGCTTCACAAAGTTCAATCAAGCCCGCCGCCGCCTGGCTGCGTTCCAAGGGGAAGCTGCGCCGGCTCAAAAGGTTGCGGCCCCGCTCGGTGATCGAAGCAAGGAGATCAAAAAACAAGGCGCTGTTCATTATCGACCCTTCTCGTTCACCTTATATACCGCCGTTCCTTCGGGTCAGGCGGCGCAACTCCGGTAAATCGCTATCGCGTCAGCGATTTACCGGAAACGAACCCAGAATCCTCAAGGATTCAGGGTATACCAAGGATCTCTTCGCCTCTTTTAATAGCACAGGTCATAAGGAGTGACCTGTGGTGCCACTCTCGAATTTTCGGCTCAACCCTTTGAAAAAGCAAAAGTTCGAGAACGGAACCAAGGATCGCCTTTTGCGATCCTTGGTATAAGAGGCTCGCGGACACTCAAGATGTGCCGACGGTCATGTACGAAACGGGACCAAGTTATTTAGCGGGCCAAGCGAATCAAGTTGCCTTTCGTAATATACCGCTATGACATTGGCGGGGCGAACGCGGGGGAATGTGCGTTTCGGCGAAGCGAATCCCCAGCCCTCAGGTTTGGTTGCCGATAAAAAGTCTCAGGCGCAACGATTTCACCCTGGACTAGCACTAGGCCGCGCTGGCACAAATGGAGCCGAAATTGCGTGCCGAGGATGTCATGAAGCCTCTTCCCTTGAGCCTTGCCTTCGCCTTCGTCCTGGTCCTGCCTGCCGCTGGCGGCGAAGTGCCCTTCGCCGAACCCCCTGCTCCCAGTCCCTTGGAGCCAAACACCTATGTGCCCAGTCTCGGCGACATAATGGGGGCGACACAATTGCGGCACATCAAGCTTGGAAATGCGATCAGTTCCAAGAACTGGAAACTCGTCGATTATGAACTGGGACAGATCAGGGCCAGTTTCAACAACGCCGTTATCCTTTATCGCAACATACCCGTTGAATATATTATTGCAGTCAACGAGCCGTTGAATATCCTGCAAGATGCCGCAAAATCAAAGGATGCCATAAAATCGGCGCACGCTTTTGCCGATCTGACAAAGGCTTGCAATAATTGCCACCAAGCCGCGCAAGTCGGCTTTATCGAGATTCAATCACCGACATCTTTTCCGTTCGTCGATCAGAAATTCTCGCCACCGGAAAAATAAGAGGCACAAGAGCATTTTCAGGCGAAGTGGATGCCGGTTCGCCGTCCGAAAATGCGATAAAACAAAAAGTACTCGAAAACGCCTTATACCAAGTGTCGCTAAGGGCGCCCTCCGCTCGCCATTCCACCGGGCTTTGCCCGGCGGAACCTTTGGCTCGCTTCGCCCTTGGTTCCTTTCTCGAATTTTCGTATTTTCAAAGGGTTACGAAAATTCGAGAACGGCACCAACGGTCATTCTTTATGACCGTTGGTATTTAAATGGCATTCTATTGACCAGGACAAACATGCTCGATGCCGCAATTTCCGCCTTGAGTCAGATGCTCTCCAAGCCTTTCCGGCTGGTGCTTTTCAAGACGCTTGGCCTGACCCTGGCCCTGCTCGGTGCGATCTGGGCGCTGGCGCATAAGCTGATCGCTTCCGCCCTCGTGCTTCCCTATCCCTGGGCGACGACGATTCTCTCCTTCTTGAGCGGTGTCGGGCTTTTCATCGGCCTCGCCTTTCTGGTCACGCCAGCCTCCTTCGCCGTCGCCGGATTTTTCTTCGATGAA
>DASQCU010000099.1:0-3591 GCA_035634575.1 Beijerinckia sp. | reverse complement strand
GCCTTCCTGCGGGAAGTTTCACGTGAAACAGGCGCGCCTGCCATTATCCATTGCGGCCGGTTGGAAGACATCATCCCGATTCTCGACGAGTCCATCGACGCAGTCAGCGCCAGGGCCCTTGCGCCGCTGCCGATCTTGATCGCCTATGCGGATAAATTTCTGAAAAAAGGCGCGATAGGAGTCTTTCCAAAGGGGGAACAAGCCGCGGCGGAATTGACCGACTCAGCGAGTATTAGTAAATATTCAATAGTCACGGTTGATAGTCGAACGCGGTCCTTGGCCAAGCTTTTCATCGTCAAAGCGTGCGATCCACAAATCGGGTAGGCGAGAGCAATTTGGTGGAAAGGATTTCTGGATCCTCGAATCCAGGGTCTTTTTGAAGCCTTTTGGAGGACAAGGGTGTCTGCTGCACCAGCTATGCGCGTTCTTGTGCTTGCCAATCAAAAGGGCGGCGTGGGTAAAACCACAACGGCAATCAACCTCGGTACGGCGCTCGCCGCGATTGGCGAGCGTGTCTTGATCATAGACATCGACCCGCAGGGCAATGCCTCGACGGGTCTCGGCATCGACCGAAAGAGCAGGCGGCTGTCGACCTATGATGTGTTGATCGGCGAGGAAACCTTGAGCGCCGTGTTGCTAAGCACCGCCGTGCCGCGACTGACCGTTGCACCTTCCACCCTTGACCTTCTCGGGGTGGAGCTCGAACTTGCCTCGCGCAAGGATCGGGCTTTCAGGCTCAAAAACGCGATTCGTCTGTTTGAGCAAGAGCAGCAAAGCCAGCCGGAAAGCGAGCGCTTCACCTATGTTCTGGTTGATTGCCCGCCGTCACTGACGCTCCTCACCATCAATGCAATGGCGGCCGCCGATAGCGTGATCGTGCCCCTGCAATGTGAGTTCTTGGCGCTCGAAGGACTGTCGCAACTTCTTTCAACCGTGGAGCAGGTCAAAAAAACCTTGAATGAGGTTTTGATCATTCATGGCATTATTCTCACCATGTTCGATCCGCGCAATAATCTGGCCTCCCAGGTTGCAGCAGATGTACGCGGATTCATGGGTGACAAGGTCTATGACACGGTGATCCCGCGCAATGTCCGCGTCTCTGAAGCGCCTTCGCATGGCAAGCCGGTTCTGCTTTATAATTTGAAATGCAGCGGCAGTCAGGCCTATCTGAAATTGGCGTCTGAGGTGATTCAGCGAGAACGGCTCTTTCGCGCCGCGTGAGCTTTTGCGGCAAGTTAGCGTCTGGCGCGTAACTTGCCCCAGCTTTGAAGAACGAACTCCCGCGAATCGCCATCTTTGTGCGATTTGCCGGAAAATGCCCTCTGAGATCCTGGCGATCAGGGGCATCGAACATATTCAGGATGGACCTATTCATGGTAGAAGAAGCGCGGCCTCGTCTCGGGCGTGGACTTGCAGCCTTGATCGGCGAAGCCGACGCCCCGCTCGGTGAGCGCGCTCGAGGGCAAAAGAAGATCCCCATCGAATTCTTGCGCCCCAATCCACGGAACCCGCGCAAGAGTTTCGAGGAGGCAGATCTCACCGATCTCACCGATTCGATCAAGGAAAAGGGGATTCTTCAACCCATCATAGCCCGGGCAGTGCCTGGCATTGCCGATTTCTTCGAGATTATCGCGGGTGAAAGGCGCTGGCGTGCCGCACAACGTGCCGGTCTCCATGAGGTGCCGATCATCGCCGTGGAGGCCGATGACCAGCAAGCGCTTGAGATTGCCATCATCGAAAATGTGCAGCGGACCGATCTGAATGCCCTTGAGGAAGCGTCTGGCTACGAGCGGCTCGGCTCCGAATTCGGCTATTCACAAAATGATCTGGCGAAGGTGATTGGCAAAAGCCGCAGCCATGTCGCCAATACGTTGCGCCTTTTGAAACTGCCTGAAAGCACCAAGGCGCTGCTCGCCCTGGGTCAGATTTCAGCGGGCCACGCGCGCGCGCTTTTGTCATTCTCAAAACCGGACGCGCTGGCCGCACGGATCGTCGTCGAGGGGCTCACGGTCCGGGATGTCGAGCGGATCGTTCAGGAGGAAGTTCAAGGTGGAGCGCAAGCAAAGCCTGAGCAGCGCGTGCGAAATGGACCGGCCGACAAGGATGCAGATACACTTGCGCTTGAAAAATCCTTGATGACCGCGACGGGCCTTGTCGTGAAAATTGTCAATAAAGGTGAGAGCGGCGAGGTGACCATTCGCTACAAAACACTCGAACAGCTCGAATCACTATGCCAACGGCTACAGAGTGAGGGATAAGACCAGGGGCGAGCCCCGCCGCATCCTCGCCGTGAACCTTGAAAACTGATTGGCAATATCGAGCCGATCATGCCAGCATTCATCCGGACGGTCTCCATCGCTGATATGACATCGCACGGTCACGGCAATCCAGAATACCGTCACAAAGAATGACTGGCTTTCAACTGAAAAAATAAAAATGATGGGTATCCTCATAAGAGAGGCGCCCATCCTTCGAGAAGGCCTGAAAGGCCGACGAAGGCATGGATTTCCGCCGAAAAACCAAAAATGACGGGCATCCTCATAAGTCAGGAAAGAGGCCCCATGCCCAGCACCTCGGGATCGCTCAATCCATGCAGCCTATGCGCTGCGGCATGGGCGAAGCGCATCAACACGGCGCGGCGGGTTGCAGCGGCAATTTTATGCTCCGGCGCGTCGCGGATGATTTCAGCGCCATAGGCATCGGCGATAATGAGGCCCGCATCTTCCGGCATGATCTCGACCGGGACGCTTTCGGGAATTGCGAAATAGAGGCGGTCGCAATGGGCGCGATAATCGCGCCATTTCATATCGGCGCGAAAATCCGCAATCGAGGATTTGATCTCGACGATGAGGATCGCAGCATCATTGCCGAGCGCGACAATATCGGCGCGGCGGCCGGAGAGAAGTGGGAGCTCGGTCACGGTCGAGAATTTGAGCCGCCGCAAAAGCCGCCTTGTGCCACGCGCGACGAACAGGGCGGTCTCGGATTGCCGCCCATCCTGCGGGGCTGATGGCTGACCCAGTTTCGGCATGAAGCTCTTGTCTTGAAGATTTGAACCCGAGCTGATTGCGACAGAAAACCTGCGCGAGGAATACCAAGAGTCGCAAAGAGCGACTCTTGGTTCCTTTCTCGAATTTCCGCTTTTTCTTTAGCGTGGGCGGAAATTCGAGAGCGGCACCAACGGTCATCCTTTATGACCGTTGGTATAAGTCAAGAGGCCAATCGGGCGGGCGGCATCATACTGGAATTTCAGCCTCTTCAGTGCCATTCTATCCTTTGGCAGCGTGCAGGCGAGGCGATCAGATGCGGCAATTCTCGGAAGCGGGCGAGAAGACGATAAGGGACCTGGCTCAGCGGCACGGCTTCAGTTTCGATGCCGTGACGCAAATGCTGGACGCCGTGGTGAATGGCAATGGCCGGATGGCGCAGTTCAATCACCCCGAATTTGGCGGCGCCGGCCAATGGATGCAGGGCGGCATGATCATGCTGTCCGACATGTTCAACCATGGCCTCAAAGGCCGGATCGACGGGCTTTGTCAGGAACTCTCGGCGCTGGTGACGGCTGAGCCGGGTCTCGTCAGCAACGGCAGC
>DASQCU010000098.1:0-3553 GCA_035634575.1 Beijerinckia sp. | reverse complement strand
CTTGAGGACGTGGCCTATGCGGGGACAAGGCTCGCCTCCTGCGGTCATCTGCTGGGGCTTTTTGAGAAGAGTCTGGAAGGGTGGACGAACTGGAAACCGGCCTCGGTTCATGTCGATGAAATTCACGTCGCGCATCTCATCAAGGCACGTCTTGAAGCAAGAGCCGCCAAGAACTGGGCCGAGTCGGACCGCATTCGCGACGAACTTTCGGCGCTCGGTATTGCGCTGAAGGATAATAAGGACGGGACCACAAGCTGGGAGGTGAAGCGATGAACCTCTTGAAGCGCCTCTCGTTCGCGCGGATCGAGCCATGAGCGACAAGGTTACTCATAGACCCGCATTGCGTCCCTATCTTGCGAGTGATGCAACCGGCCTCGCCGCGATTTTTCGCGCGAGCATCGAGGAATTGACGCAGGATGATTATGATGAAGCGCAGCGCGCGGCCTGGATCTCATGCGCCGATGACGAGGCTTCATTCTCGGAGCGGTTGCAAACCAGCTTGACCCTCGTCGCCACGCTGGACGGCGACCCCGTTGGTTTCATCTGCTTGAACGGCGCGGAGCTGATCGACATGCTCTATGTGCATCCGGAATTTGCACGCCAAGGCATCGCGAGCCTGCTTTGCGACGCCATCGAAAGGCTCGCCGCCGCGCGCGGCACAAAGCTCCTCATGACTGACGCGAGCGATACGGCGAAGCCCTTTTTTGAACGGCGCGGCTTTACCGCCGAGCGCCGCAATACGATCGAGATCGATGGCGAGTGGCTCGGCAATACACGCATGAAGAAAAAACTTTCAGCTGCAGAACAAAAGAGAGCTTCGTAATGGCCCGCGCCAGGCTCAGCCTTTTCGACACGACCTTGCGCGATGGCGCTCAGACGACGGGCGTAGATTTTTCGCTAGCCGACAAGGCTCATATCGCAGCCCTGCTCGATACGCTCGGGCTCGATTATATCGAGGGCGGCTATCCTGGCGCCAATCCGCTCGATACGGAGTTTTTCCGGCAAAGGCCGAAGCTGAACCATGCGCGTTTCGCGGCCTTCGGAATGACCAAGCGGGCAGGGCGATCCGCCGCGAATGATCCAGGGATCGCGAGCCTGCTCGAAGCCGATGCCGATGTTATCACCTATGTCGCGAAGACCTGGGATTATCAGGTGCATGTGGCGCTTGGCTGCAGCCTGGAAGAAAATCTTGAAGGCATAACCCAGTCGATTGAAGCTGCGATCGCGAAGGGGCGGGAAGCCATCCTCGATTGCGAACATTTTTTCGACGGGTACAAGGCGAACCCCGATTACGCGCTCGCCTGCGCCAAGGCGGCTTATGCGGCTGGCGCGCGTTGGATCGTGCTGTGCGACACCAATGGCGGGACCTTGCCGCATGAGATCGAGCGCATCGTCGGCGAGGTCGTCAAGCATGTGCCGGGCGAAAATGTCGGCATTCACGCGCATAATGACACCGAACATGCGGTGGCCAATTCCCTTGCTGCCGTGCGCGCCGGGGCGCGGCAGATCCAGGGCACGTTGAACGGCCTTGGCGAGCGTTGCGGCAATGCCAATCTCGTGTCGCTCATCCCGACGCTTTTGCTGAAAGCCGATTACGCCGAGAATTTCGAAATCGGCGTGCCGATGGAGCGGCTCGCAAGCCTGACAAAAGTCAGTCATACGCTCGATGAATTATTGAATCGCGCGCCGAACCGCCATGCGCCTTATGTTGGCGCTTCGGCCTTCGCGACCAAGGCGGGCATTCATGCTTCCGCGCTCATGAAGGAGCCGAAAACCTACGAACATGTGCCGCCGGAAAGCGTTGGCAACAAGCGCCGGCTTCTGGTTTCCGATCAGGCCGGCAAATCCAACATATTGGCCGAACTGGAACGCATTGGCGTGACGCTCGCCAAGGAAGATTCGCGTCTCACCCGGTTGCTTGAGGAGGTGAAGGAGAAGGAGGCGCAAGGCTATGCCTATGAAGGCGCGGATGCTTCCTTCGAGCTCTTGGCGCGGCGTGTGCTTGGCCAGGTGCCGGATTATTTCGATGTCGAACGTTTCCGCGTCGATGTCGAGCGCCGCCATAATGCGCGGGGCGATCTCGTCACCGTGTCGGAGGCGGTCGTCAAGGTGCGTATCGACGGCGAACTCCTGATCTCGGCGGCGGAGGGCGATGGCCCGGTCAATGCGCTCGATCTCGCGTTGCGCAAGGATCTTGGCAAATATCAGCGCTTCATCGAGGATCTTGAGCTCGTCGATTACCGCGTCCGCGTCTTTCAGGGCGGCACGGATGCGGTGACGCGGGTGCTGATCGAATTTTCCGATGATACAGGTGAGAGCTGGTCCACCGTCGGCGTTTCGGCCAATATCATCGACGCCTCGTTTCAGGCTTTGACCGACGCGATCAGCTACAAGCTTTTGAAGTCGGGGGCGGAGTGACTGTTTTGTTTTTCAAACCGCGAAGGTTTGATTAAAGCGGTAGAGGAAGGTTGGGAGCAGCGGGGCAGCGGTTTGGTTATTGCTAAATAACGCCCCCTTCTCATTGAGCGGGTTGCGAAGTCGGGGCAACTGGCGCTTGCGGTTTTTGCATTTGGTGCATTCTCTCTTGAGTTTGCCTCATTTTTTCTTCGCTGGTCTGAATGTAAGCTATAGCGTCATTAACGTCTTTCAAGTATTGCTCTTTGTCCATTTTACAAAAATCATCAATACAATTCCAGTGTCGGCAAAAGGATTGTTGGTTAGTCGTGACTCCGTTATTAAAAGCGATTCCATCTATTCGGAAACAGTATTTGGACACGTGCTGTATATTGAACACATCTGTATATCTTATGCTGCCAGATATAAAACGGCCAATTTTGCCTGCTTGGGCGTCGATCCCGTCGTTAGGTCCGATTCTATTAGTCAACTGCGAGTAGTTGATGGGCGATCCAGCGTTGATGAGCACATGACGGACCGTCATAGTGCCAAGGGTCTCATTGGAGAATATGTCGTCTGGATCGGACGGGGCGCCGACTTTGGATGCAATACCATTAAATTGATCAGGCCTTATCTGTCTAGCATGGGCCAATCCGAATCGACTGTCCATATCGACGACCCATTGGTCGCGGGGACCGATGAACGCAATTGAAACGTCAATTGCTGGGGTCGGCCCGCTGTTCTTGATAAGCGGCGTTATATCGACAGTTCCTGGCGCTTCGTTCGCAACTGGCTCAACTTGAAGTTCGCTCGCCCCCAAAAAAGCGCGCTGGATGGTTAACAGTGCCGCTTGATTATTGGCATTATTGGTGATTGCAGCGTCGGCGGCTCGTTTTGCTTCTTCGGCTTGTCGTCTGGCTTCATCCGCAGCCCTATTCGCGGCTTGGGTTGTGAGAGTTGCTTGATAAGCAGACCAGAATCCGGCGCTCAAGAGCGCGACTGTAAGGAAAGTATAGACGATGGCCGCTGTGGCTCCGCGCCGCGTCCAAATAAATACGCGATTGTCGTGTTTCTGTTGCTGGCCTTGGGAGGCCTCATAACTTCGTTTAAGGGAGTCGATTGCGACAGCGATGGAATGATCTTTGGGAGGGTTGGGATC
>DASQCU010000097.1:0-3721 GCA_035634575.1 Beijerinckia sp. | reverse complement strand
CGCAATTCGATGCGGGCGCTGTCGCCAATGCCGATTACGTGAAGCAAGCCGCCGAAAGCGCTTCGGCACAAATCGTCGATGCCCGCGCGGCGCCGCGCTTCAAGGGCGAGATACCAGAACCGCGCGCAGGCCTGCGCTCCGGCCATATTCCCGGCAGTCTCAATTTGCCTTGGCGCGAAGTGGTCAATGATGGGCGAATCAAGCCGGTTGAAGAGATCGCCCAGGCCTTCGGCAAGATCGGGGTCGATCTCAACCGGCCGGTCATCACGACTTGCGGCTCAGGCGTGACCGCCGCGATCCTGCTTCTGGCATTGGAGACCATCGGCAAGCAAGGCGTGATTCTCTACGACGGCTCCTGGACCGAATGGGGCGGCCGCGACGATCTTCCGGTTGCAACCGGCGCGGCCTAGAGCCAACGCCCCTCCGAGCGCAGGCCTTGCGCCACCGGCCATCAGCGCGTCACGTCCGGACTTGATCCGGGCATCCCGGAACGCCGATCGCAAACCAACGCAGGTTCGACATGAAGTGCCACGACGCTGGGCACAGCCTTAACCCGCTCGCCTGGATGCGCGGATCAAGTCCGCGCATCCAGTCGCTTTTGGTGCAGGCGATTCGACCAGAAAAGAACCTTGAATCCTCAAGGATCCACCGTCCACAAAAAAATCTGTAAAAAAACTGTGACAATGGCCGCGCAGGCTGGAAAACTCTTGACGCGGCAACCGGCTGCGCTAGCATAGACCTTAAGCACGAACTGGCTTGAAACCTTAATATGGTTTCCGCGTTTCGATGCTGAGGTGGAACGTTCGGCGATCGTTGAACGTGGTTTGGTTCCAACGCGGCGGCGGCAGCGTTTTCTCTGCGACCAAACCGGCTGGCCCTGAGTGGCTTCCACGAGATCCCCTCCCGTCTTAGGGGGGCTACCCGCATAGCTCTGACGCTCAGCTACTCGCCTGTGGGCGAAGTGATGCGCATGGAAGGGGTTTTCACCGTCTCGAGACATCAGGAGTGACAGCAATGTGTGACTATTCGCTTGAAATGTACGCCTCCCGGCCCGCGCGCGAGGGCGAGAAATATGTCACCACCCGCTTCCCGTCTGGAAGCATCGGCCTCGCCTCCCCCGGCGATTGCACGACGGCGGTCTGCGTCCAATACGATACGCATTTGGCGCTCGAAGGCATTTCGAGCGATCTGCAAAGCCGTCTCGGCATTGAGGCCCAGGAAGAAGTTATCTTTGCGCGGCTCGAGCACGGCGCCTATCGCGACGGCGTGAAATTCGGCAACGGCAAGGAAATCTCGTTGCAGCTTCTTGGCTCCGGCGTCGGCATCTCACTCGTTCCGACGGTCAAGGTTCGCGAAGAAGAAAAGCCTGTCGCGCGCGAGGAACGGATTCTGGAGAGGATTGGCTAACCACCTCTGCGTCGTGCCATAGCGGGTACGGATTTTACGGGCGGTTTCGCGATGCGAAGCCGTCCGTATCTTTTTGGGCCAGCTTCTGACGCCCCTTGGAGAAGTTTTTCCGCCCGCCGCGCAGATTTTGATCGGATTCGGCGTGCTTTTGTGAGTTTTGCATGGCAGTTTTGCTGCCCGGATGCTATGAGCCGGTCAAGATGTTTGGTTTTCGGGCTCAATCGGGCCTGCACATCTAAGCACCCTAAAAAACGCCCATGAAGAAAATCGAGGCGATTATAAAACCGTTCAAGCTTGATGAGGTTAAGGAGGCGCTGCATGAGACGGGAGTGTCCGGGATCACGGTCACCGAGGCCAAAGGCTTCGGCCGTCAGAAAGGTCATACCGAGCTCTATCGCGGCGCTGAATATATCGTCGATTTTCTGCCGAAGGTGAAGATCGAGGTCGTCGTATCCGACACGATCGTCGACGGCGCTGTCGAAGCCATCCGCAAGGCGGCGCAGACCGGCAGAATCGGAGATGGCAAAATCTTCATTTCAAATATAGAAGGCGCAATCCGTATTCGCACCGGCGAAACGGGCCTGGATGCAATTTGACTTTAAATCTGCACCGCCCGCACCCGGCGTTTTCACTCACCCCTAACCCAATAAGACAAATCCTTCAGATTGAGAGGCAGATATGAAGACCGCCACGGACGTGCTCAAGGCGATCAAGGACAATGACGTTAAATATGTCGATTTCCGCTTCACGGACCCGCGCGGTAAATGGCAGCACGTCACGTTTGACGTCACGATGATCGACGAAGAAATCTTCACCGAGGGGACGATGTTCGACGGTTCGTCGATCGCGGGCTGGAAGGCCATCAACGAATCCGACATGACCTTGATGCCGGACCCGACGACCGCCGCGATGGACCCTTTCTTTGCCGCACCGACACTGTCGATCGTTTGCGACATTCTTGAACCCTCGACCGGCGAACCCTATGGCCGCGATCCGCGTGGCATCGCCAAGAAGGCAGAAGCCTATGCCGTCGCTTCGGGTATTGGCGACGTCGCCTATTTTGGCCCCGAGGCCGAATTCTTCGTCTTCGACGACGTTCGCTTCAAGGCCGACCCCTATAATACAGGTTTCGTCCTCGATTCGGCCGAGCTCCCCTCAAATTCCGATACGCCTTATGAAGGCGGCAATCTTGGCCATCGTATCCGCACCAAGGGCGGCTATTTTCCGGTGCCGCCCCAGGATTCGGCGCAGGATATGCGCGGCGAAATGCTCGCAGCCATGGCAGCCATGGGCGCCAAGGTCGAAAAGCACCATCATGAGGTTGCCTCAGCCCAGCATGAACTTGGCCTGAAGTTCGGCCCGCTGACCACGATGGCCGATCATCTGCAGATCTATAAATATTGCATCCACCAGGTCGCCCAGAGCTATGGCAAGACGGCGACCTTCATGCCGAAGCCGATCTACGGCGACAATGGCTCGGGGATGCACGTCCATCAATCGATCTGGAAGGACGGCAAGCCCCTCTTCGCCGGCAATAAATACGCCGATTTGAGCCAGGAATGCCTCTATTATATCGGCGGCATCATCAGGCATGCTCGGGCCTTGAACGCCTTCACGAACCCGTCCACGAATTCCTACAAGCGCCTGGTCCCCGGCTATGAAGCCCCCGTGCTGCTCGCCTATTCGGCGCGCAACCGTTCGGCCTCCTGCCGCATCCCCTATACCTCGAACCCCAAGGCGAAGCGTGTCGAGGTTCGTTTCCCCGATCCGATGGCGAACCCCTATCTCGCCTTCTCGGCCATGCTGATGGCGGGTCTCGACGGCATCATCAACAAGATCGATCCCGGCCAGGCGATGGACAAGGATCTCTACGATCTTCCGCCCAAGGAATTGAAGAAGATCCCCACGGTTTGCGGCTCATTGCGCGAAGCGCTCATGAACCTCGACAAGGATCGCAGCTTCCTCAAGTCCGGCGGCGTCTTCGATGACGACTTCATC
The DNA here is from genome assembly GCA_035634575.1 of Beijerinckia sp. Taxonomy (GTDB): domain Bacteria; phylum Pseudomonadota; class Alphaproteobacteria; order Rhizobiales; family Beijerinckiaceae; genus Beijerinckia. Next base: position 316 of record DASQCU010000097.1, on the reverse strand, counting down.
GACAGCTATATCGAATTGAAAATGGTCGACGTCATGCGCTTTGAAATGACGCCGCATCCCGTCGAATTCGACATGTATTATTCCTATTGATTTGGGCTCAGGCTCTGAACCCGCGGCCGCCTTTTGGCGGCCGCTTTCGTTTCAGATTGGCTGAACGTCTTGAGTTGCTGTCGCCTGAAAACTATTAATCGTGCCCGATTTTCTGCTTTTTCATGAGCTTAGGGTTTGCGGCGGCATCGTGTTTACGATATGTTCTTGGTTGGCGCATAGAGAGGCTTAACGAGTCGGAGCGTAAGTTTAGTTTCATGGCAAAAAC
>DASQCU010000096.1:0-9239 GCA_035634575.1 Beijerinckia sp. | reverse complement strand
GCGGCAATATAATGCAGCGCCCGGCTTTCAGTCGGCTCGCGAATCGTTCGGTTGCGGAAGTATCGACGACTTCATCGGCGCCAGCAGCCAGAATCAGAATCGGGGTCACGGTGCGTGGCGCATATTCTGGATCCCGAAACTGCCGCATGATGCGAAAGGCAGCATGGACCCAGCGGATCGTCGGATCGCCAATTGCCAGTTGGGGCGCCAGTTCGAGGATTTTGGCGGTCCGCGCGTAACGAGCGGCGTCGGACGTCAGCACATTGCTTTCGAAGGATTTAGTCATGACCGGCTTGCTGCTGCCGCCCGGCATGAAGGCACGGCCAAGGCCGAGCCAGACGAGCCCGCGCGCAAGTCCGCGCGCGCCGCGAGGGAAGCGCAGCCCGTGAAGATCGATCATGGGTGCGGTGAGGACGATGCGGGCGAAGGGCGAGTGGCCCGCCCGCGCCTCGGCAAGAAGAACGGCCCCCGCCATCGAATGGCCGAGCGCGAACCAGGGTTTTGGGCAAAAATTACGAAGGACCTGTTTCTCCAGAGCCGCCAAATCGCTTGCATAAGTAGCAAAATCATCGACATGGCCTTTGCCGCGATGCTTTAACGGGCGGTCTGAAAGGCCTTGGCCGCGCCAATCCATGATCACGACTTCGAAATTGCGAGCAAGAAGTTCGCCGATCGTCTCGAAATATTTTTCGATGAATTCGGCGCGGCCGGTCAGGATCGTGACCGTTCCCCGGCAAGCGTCCGGGCAAGGCCAGCGGGCAAAGCGAAGGTTTGTGCCATCCGCCGCCCAGACCATGCCGAGGATGGCGCCGGGAGGAGCCGAATTATGATCCAGGCTGACGAGTTCCACGCTTGATGCCTTCGATTCTCTTCTACCTTATGACCGTTGATCTTAACTCGAAGAAGCGTCAAATTTGCAAATCTCCGAGTATAAAAATTGTCGTCGGGGTCTTGGCTGAGCCCCTTGCACAGCCACGGCCCCCTAACCAAATGAATTCTTGCGCGGGCCGCTTAAAGGACGCGCGAAACGCAGGTTGGCATGGGCATTTCGCCGGCTAAGCCTGATGTCGCTTCTCATGGAGGATATACATGCGTCATTTCGATCTTTCTCCGCTTTATCGTTCGACAATAGGGTTCGATCGCCTGTTCAACATGATCGACCAGGGGGCGGCGCTCGAAGCAGCACCGACCTATCCGCCCTATAATATCGAAAGGACAGGGGAGAATGCCTATCGTATCACGGTCGCTGTCGCGGGCTTCGCGGAAGGCGATCTGGCGATTGAAACCAAGGAAAACAGCCTGACGATTCGCGGCTCGAAGGAGGCCCGGAAAGAAGGCGAGACGAAATCCGAGACCCTCTATCAGGGCATCGCAGCCCGCGCTTTCGAGCGGCGCTTCCAGCTTGCCGACCATGTCCATGTGACCGGCGCGAGCCTTGAGAACGGCCTGCTCCACGTTGACCTTCTGCGCGAGATTCCGGAAGCCCAGAAGCCGCGTCAAATTCCGATCGGCAAGGTGGTTGGCGGACAAGCCTCTCCCAAGGTCGTGGAAACGCCGAAGGCTGCGTAACCGCTTCTTTCCTTGGTCCCGTGAATTTTCGAAAGGCGCCTCGCAAGAGGCGCCTTTTTTGTTGGTCGTTGAGTTGCAGCGCATCGCACTTTGCGACGCTTGGCATTACTCGCCTGGATGCGCGGATCAAGTCCGCGCATGACGGAAGGGGCTTCACAGCCGAAATCCGCGACGAGCGCCGCCATTGTGCCACCGGCCATCAGCGCGTCATGCCCGGACTTGATCCGGGCATCCCGGATCGAATGGCGGGGCGCTTGAGCACAACCTTGAACAAAAAAAAGCGCCAGCTTTTGCTGACGCTTTTTTGTTTCTAACCCGCTCAAACTTGCGGCTGCGGTTCGAGGCCCGGCTCGGGGCCGGGTTTCGGCCGGTTGACGCCGGTCATTGGTACTGGCGAGCCGCGCGGCGGCGCTGGCTCGTCGCCCGTATCGCGGACGGGCGGGCGTCCCTGCAAGATCCCGACAATCTCCTCGCCGGAAAGCGTCTCATATTCCAGAAGCCCGCGCGCCAGGGCCTCGAGATCGTTGCGCTTCTCGGTGATGATCCGGGTTGCTTCGGAAAGACCCATTTCGACGAGGCGGCGCACTTCGGCATCGATCTTCTGCGAGGTCGATTCGGAAATATTCTGCTGGCGTCCCATCGAATAGCCGAGGAACACTTCCTCCTGATTTTCGCCATACATGACGGTGCCGAGTTCCTCGGAAAAGCCCCAGCGGGTCACCATGGCGCGCGCCAGCTTCGTCGCCTGTTCGATGTCCGATTGCGCACCGGACGTGACTTTTTCCTTACCGAAGATAATTTCTTCCGACACCCGGCCGCCCATCAACACGGCAAGCCGCGAGGTCATTTGCTCGTAGCTCATCGAGAGCTTGTCGCGCTCGGGCAATTGCATGACCATGCCCAGCGCACGCCCGCGCGGGATGATCGTCGCCTTGTGGACGGGATCGGTCGCAGGAACGTTCAGGGCGACGATGGCATGGCCGCCCTCGTGATAGGCCGTCAGCATTTTTTCCTGTTCGGTCATGACGAGAGTGCGGCGTTCCGCGCCCATCATGATCTTGTCCTTCGAATCCTCGAACTCGACCATGGTCACGACGCGTTTGCCGCGCCGCGCCGCCATCAAGGCCGCTTCATTGACGAGGTTCATCAGGTCGGCGCCGGAAAAGCCCGGCGTGCCGCGCGCCACGGTCTTCAAATCGACATCGGGGGCGAGCGGAACCTTGCGCACATGAACCTTCAGGATGCGCTCGCGCCCGATCACATCCGGGTTCGGCACCACGACCTGGCGGTCGAAACGGCCCGGACGCAAGAGAGCCGGGTCGAGCACGTCCGGACGGTTCGTCGCGGCGATGAGGATGATCCCCTCATTGGCTTCGAAACCATCCATTTCGACGAGGAGCTGGTTCAAGGTCTGCTCGCGCTCGTCATTGCCGCCGCCGAGGCCCGCGCCACGATGGCGGCCGACCGCGTCGATCTCGTCGATGAAGATGATGCAGGGCGCGTTTTTCTTGGCCTGTTCGAACATGTCGCGGACGCGGCTCGCGCCAACACCGACGAACATTTCAACGAAATCCGAACCTGAGATCGTGAAAAAGGGCACATTGGCTTCGCCAGCAATGGCGCGCGCCAGCAAGGTCTTGCCGGTGCCGGGCGGGCCGACAAGCAGGACACCGCGGGGAATACGGCCGCCGAGCCGCTGGAATTTTTGCGGATCGCGCAGGAATTCGACTATTTCCTGAAGATCTTCCTTGGCCTCATCGACGCCCGCGACATCCTCGAAAGTGACGCGCCCATGCGCCTCGGTCAGGAGCTTGGCTTTCGACTTGCCGAACCCCATGGCCTTGCCGCCAGCCCCCTGCATTTGCCGCGAAAGAAAGATCCAGACGCCGAAAATGGCGATCAGCGGGAGACCATTGACGAGAAGCGTCACCAGCCAATTATTGCCGTCGGACGGGGGTTTCGCCGAGATCGAGACGTTTTTCTTATAAAGCATCTGCACCAAAGACGGGTCGTTTGGCGCATAGGTCGAAAAAGCCCGATTATCGGTAAAATGGCCGGCGATCTCATTGCCCGCGATCGTCACCTCGCGAACATGGCCTTGATCGACCTCATTCAGAAGCTGACTGAAGGTGATGTCCTGTGACGCCGTGCGTTGTCCCGGATTTTGGAACAACATGACAAGTGCCACCACCAGCAGGATGATGATCACCCAAAGTGCGAAATTCCGGAAATTCGGATTCATCTAAGATCCCGCGACAGGCCGTCTTGGCCGCAAACTCTGTTATACGAAACACCCTAAGGTGCAGGGCAATAGCAGCTTAATAGAGGCAATGTAGGCGCCACTTGTCCCCTTGCCAAGGGAACTATTCTCAAAGATCGGCTCGAGCCATTGTAAAGGGCGAAGCCTTACCCTTGGCTTAACCCGCGTCGCCGCCTCTCTTCGCGGCAAATTGTGAGCCTGAGCTTTGCGTCGAGATGAAGCGCGGCGCCGCCCAAGGTCGCGCTGAAGGGAACCTTCTCGCGCAGCGCCAAATGCAGTTTCGCCGTCAGCGATTCCAGGCGCTCCAGGCGTAACGGCCGGTCGCTCGCGGCGAGCGCCCTGATCTCGCAATCGAGGATGCGCAAGACGATTTCCTCTGGCTCGGTTCTCAGCGGACCAATATCGGCCGCAAAAAGACCATCGCTCCGCGTCGCAGCGAGAAGGCCGCGAACGACCTCGGTGCGCGCCGTCAAGGCCGCCTCCGCCCGCTGGGCCCGGCGTCCGAGCCGGAGCAGAGCATCGCGATCGAGGCCTTGCGCGCCGAAAAAGCCGCTGAGATCGCGCAGCCTTGCGCGGGCATAGGCGGGATTGGAGTTCGACGGGTCCTCGATGAAAGCATGGCCCTTGGCAGTGCAAACCGCGATGAGATCGGCCTTCGTGCAGGCAAGCAGGGGCCGACAATGGGTGATCGCGCCGCGTTTGGCGGCAACCTCCATGCCGGCAAGGCCGGTCAGGCCACTGCCGCGCAAGAGACGAAAAAGGATTGTTTCGGCCTGATCGTCGGCATGATGCGCGGTCACGAGATGGCTGGCGCCGATTTCGGCCGCATGTTGGGTGAGAAGATCATAGCGCGCGAGGCGGGCGCGTTCCTGAATGCGGGTCTTCGGCTTTTCGCCTTCCCAGGCGAGGATTTGATGCGGCAGGCCGAGTCTGGCGGCGAAGCTTGCGACAAGTTCGGCCTCGGGGCGTGATTGCGGGCGCAAGCCGTGATCGACAGTCGCGACCCAAAGGGGTGGCGGCGTTGCGAGTTGACGCGCCCAATCCGCAGCCAGAAGCATTAAGGCAATGGAGTCGGGGCCGCCCGACACGGCGAGGAGCACGCCGGTCGCGCCCTCCAAAGGCTGAAAGGAAGCGCGGAGATTTTCGGCCGCACGCGGCGCTGGCGCAGTGCTAGTACCGCCCTGATCCGAAATCCGCGCCCTGCTTTCCAAACCCATGCCTAGCATTGTATCCGTTTGGCCTCCCGTTCCGCTCCCGCTTTTACGGCTTGCGAGGCATTCGGATATTTGCGGGCGACTTCGCTGAAAGTCGCGCAGGCCTGTTCCTTCGCGCCAAGCGCGTTGAGCGATTGTCCGAGCCGCAACATGGCCTCCGGCGCGCGGGCGGAACTGGCATATTGGGTCGAGAGCTTCAAATATTGCTCCGCCGCTTCGCGCTGCCGGCCGCGCTGATAGAAACTTTCGCCGAGATAATAAATCGCGTCGGATGCCATTCGGCTTTTCGGATTTTTTTGCAGGAAGGCTTCGAAGCCCTTTTCGGCGTTTTCATATTCCTTTTGTTTATAATAGCCGAGCGCGAGGTCGAATTCTTCCCTCGCGGGATTGACCGGGGCTGCGGCGATCACGGTGCCGCCGGGGGTCGTAACACCCGCCACGGCGCCAGGAGCTGCCGAACCCGCAGCGAGAGCCCCGAGCGCGGCGCTGTCCCGGCTCGCGCGCATTCTGCTGCCGGAAAGATCGAGCGGCGCGCTCGGATCCTCGTCATCGCGGGTACGGGCCGAGCCGGTCACCGCCGCCGGCGTTTGGTTGCCGAGTTGGCGCGGCACGCCCGGAGCATTGGGCTCGACTGCCGGGTCGAAAGCGTCGCTGCGCCGGCTCGGCCTGGCCGGGGCAGGGGTAACGGCAGGCGGCTCCGATTCGCCAAGATTGGCCGTCTGCGGGTCCGGCTCCTCCAGGATGTCTTGCGCATCGGTTCGCTTTTGCGGCGGTTTGCCCGCCGTCGGTGCTGGCGGCGTGGCGCCGCGTCCGCCCTGATCCTGGAAGCGGAAATCGACGTCCGATTGAAATTTCTTCAGTTGATCCTCGAGCCGGCGGGTTGCGAATTGCATCTGCTCGATCTGGCCATTCAACTGCCGGATCTGGTTTTCGAGCCGATCAATGCGCAGGACAAGCCCGGCCGAGTCCTGCGGCTGACCAGACCGGCCATAGGGACTATCCGCGCCATCGTCCATCTCGGCGGGCGGGCGGCCATAGCCATAGCCTTGCGCGATCAGGAGCTGATCGCGGGCCTTGGCGAGCTCGGCGTCGAGCCGGTCGAGGCGCGCGGCTGGCGTTTGCGCTTCGCCGGCCTGTTGCGCGAACGACGTGCTCGCGGCCAGCAAGCTTGCCGTGGCGAAGGCGAGCAAGGATTTTGTCAGAAAGGTCATGCCGGAAAGTCCCATGGTGCCTATGCACGGCTTATCATATGCGCTGCAATCCAAGGCAATTCACAGTTTATATACCTTGAATCCTTGAGGATTCGGAGTTCGTTTCCGATAAATCGCCGACGCGAGGACGATTTACTGGAGTGGCACCGCCTGTTCCTGTGGAACGGCGGTATAACGAATGATCTTTGATACCGCTCTTGAATTTTTGCCAGCCCTTTGAGTAAGCAAAATTCGGGAAAGGAACCAAGTGCATCTTATATCGTACCACGGATTCGCCATGATCACGGGGTTGGTGCGCAGGTGAGGGCAGGCGCGGCGATAGACCAAAGAGGCTCGCTATTGAACGGCCTTTCCGGCAATAATATTGAGCGTCATATAATGAAAATAACGACCATCAGAAGAATAACCAATGGGATTTTCATGTTTCGCTACTTATACCAAGGATCGCAAAAGGCGATCCTTGGTTCCTTTCTCGAATTTTCGCTTTTTCAAAAGGTTAGCGAAAATTCGAGAGTGGCACCACAGGTCATTCTTTATGACCTGTGGTATTAATGATGACCAGTTTGCAGATTATTCAGCGACATGGCAAAAATAAGGAAAATGAAAAAGGATTGACAGCGTCAACGATGCATTGGCATTTCTATACAATGCAAAGGAACTTAAACAGCAGGGCTTACGCCACCATTTAAGAATGGCAGGAGGCGCGGTGTTATTCAGGATAAAATGATTTGCTTGCGTGACTTTCCTTCGCGACGGCCACCCCAACGATCATTCCTTGTGACCATTGGTATAATTCGTTGGTCTCGGTCTCGCCCTGTTTAGCATCAAAGTTAAGGATTTAAGGGGCCTCAGAATGTAGCTCTCCTTCCATTGAAAATATTGTGAAGTCTTAGCCCTGGCTCTTCAGACGAAGGATGTTTTTGCAATGGCTCGTAAACATTTTGGAACCGATGGCATCCGGGGCCGCGCCAATGGGGCCATTACGCCGGAGCTCGCGATGCGGGTCGCCCAGGCGACGGGCCTTGTGTTCCAGCGCGGCGACCATCGGCATCGGGCCGTGATCGGCAAGGATACGCGGCTTTCGGGCTATATGATCGAAAACGCCATGGTCGCCGGTTTCACCTCCGTGGGGGTAGACGTGCTCCTGCTTGGGCCGATGCCCACTCCCGCGGTCGCCATGCTCACCCATTCGATGCGCGCCGATGTCGGCGTCATGATTTCCGCCTCGCATAATCCTTATGAGGATAATGGGATCAAGCTGTTCGGGCCAGACGGTTACAAGCTGTCCGACGAAGTCGAAGCCCAGATCGAATCCATGCTCGACAAGGATTTCGTGCTCAAATTGTCGAAATCCGCCGATCTCGGCCGCGCGATGAGGGTCGAAGGCGATCGCGCCCGCTACATCGAATTCGCGAAGCGCACCTTGGTGCGCAATCTGTCCTTCGAGGGTTTGCGCATTGTCGTCGATTGCGCCAATGGGGCGGCCTATAAGGTCGCTCCCGAAGCCCTGTGGGAACTTGGCGCCGAAGTCTTCAAGATCGGCGTTGAGCCGGATGGGTTCAATATCAATCGTCAGGTGGGCTCCACCGCGCCGCAGGCGCTCGTGAACGAGGTGCGCGAAAGGCGCGCCGATATTGGCATCGCGCTCGACGGGGACGCCGACCGGGTGATCATCGTCGATGAGCGAGGCAAGATCGTCGATGGCGATCAATTGATGGCCGCGATCGCGGAAGGCTGGAAGGAAGACGGACGGCTTTCGCAACCGGGTATTGTCGCGACTTTAATGTCGAACTTAGGTCTGGAGCGCTATCTCGACAGTATCGGGCTGACCCTCGCGCGCACCGCCGTCGGCGACCGCTATGTGCTCGAACATATGCGCCAGCATGGCTACAATCTTGGTGGCGAGCAATCGGGCCATATTATTCTTTCCGACTATTGCACGACAGGCGATGGCCTCGTCGCTGCCCTGCAGGTGATGGCGATCGTCAAGCGGCGGTCGAAGCCGGTGAGCGAGGTCTGCCGCCGTTTCGATCCCGTGCCGCAGGTCTTGAAGAATGTCCGGTTCAGCGCCGGGCAGCCCCTGGAGGACGAGCGGGTGATTGGGGCGATCGAGGATGGCCGCAGGAAGCTCGGCAATAGCGGGCGTCTCGTCATCCGCCTGTCGGGGACCGAGCCGCTCATCCGGGTCATGGGGGAGGGCGACAATCTCGACCGCGTCGAGGCGATTGTCGATGATATCTGCGATGTGCTGAGAAATTTTGCCGTCGCGGCCTAGAGTCTGTTTCAAAAGGCTGGCGCATCCAAGTCCTCCTGAGGAGCGCCGAAAGGCGCGTCTCGAAGGACCAGGGCGACTCTCGTGAACACTGGACATCATCCTTCGAGACGCAGGTTTCGCCTGCTCCTCAGGATGAGGCAGTGGCTTTTGAAACAGGTTGTTAGCCGTTAATTGCGATCATTCTTTATGATCGCTGGTATTGGAGCGCGGTTCCGTTTCAGTTGAATCGGAGGAGCGCTCTACTTTCCTGCTCTTTCGCTTTACTTTCTTGTTCTGGCTCTTTGGAACCGGCAGCAAAGAACGAAGTTAACCCTTCGCGTGGCGTGTCTGTGGACCCACGTGCCTCTGCAGAAATGGATTGGGCTTCGCGATCTCCGCGCGGCGCGCTTCGTCACGCAACTCGTGAGGGCTTTCGCCTTTTTTTGCTGAAAACCCTCCAAACCGAGGGAGTAAACGTCATGGGCTGTCTTCGCAGATTGATAAGCACTGTTGTGCTGGGTGGAGCGGTGACGGTGAGCGGCATGGCTTGCGCCCAGGTCATTCAATACCCGCCTCCTGGAGCCGGCCCTTTGCCATTTGAGCGCGGAATCTATTACCCCACTGGAATGCCGCTCGTCACCCCGAATCCAAATGCGCCTGGGTCGCTCATGGAAGGGCGCAGCGCGGTCGTCGGCGTTGTCGGGAATCATTGCACGACCCCGGCGGCGACG